>JAEYNS010000143.1 GCA_023412435.1 Actinomycetes bacterium
CTGTCGAGCCACAGCTGGACGTAGGACGAGCCGGCCAGACCGGAGGCGATCGCCTTCAGGTTCTCGTCGGTCAGGGCCTCGGCAGCGGCCGGGTTGGCCGGGATGCCGGAACCGGCGGCGGCGATGGCCTTCTGGACCTCGTCGCTGACCAGGTACGCCGCGAACTCCACCGCGACATCGGGGGCGTCCTTGTAGACGCCGAAGGCGTCGCCGCCACCCATGGTGATGGTCGGGTCACCGGCGGTGCCGGGGATCGACGGGAACGGGAACCAGCCCAGGAACGCGGGAACCTTGGCATCGGGAGCCAGGGAGCCGATCTGGCCGGCGTTCCAGGAACCCATGAACTCCATGGCGGCCTTGCCGTTGGCGACCATGCCGGCGGAGGAGTCGGCGCCCTGCTGGGCGGAGGTCGCGAGGAAGCCATCCTGGAACGGCTCAGTGGCGACGAACTCCTTCAGCTTGTTGCCGGCCTCGATCCAGCACGGATCATCGAAGTTGAGCCCGGGGATGGCGGTTTGCAGGGTCTCGACCGAGCAGGTGTTCAGCGCGAACTGGTACCACC
The DNA here is from genome assembly GCA_023412435.1 of Actinomycetes bacterium. GTDB lineage: Bacteria > Actinomycetota > Actinomycetes > Propionibacteriales > Propionibacteriaceae > Propionicimonas. The sequence goes on from JAEYNS010000143.1 coordinate 563, forward strand.
AGTGGCCGGCCGGCCACTTGTCCTTGGCGCCGACCGCGATCGGCGCGACGTCGATGGCCTTCAGCTTCTCGACGGCGTCGCTCAGCTCGGTCAGGGTCTTCGGGGTGGCGGTGATGCCGGCCTTCTCGAAGAGGTCCTTGTTGTACCAGATGCCGGTGATGCCGAAGGTGAACGGCAGACCGTACTGCTTGCCGTCGACCTCCCACGGCTTGACCACGCCACCGAGCTTGCTGATGGTGTCAGCAGCGCCCGCGGACAGGTCCTTGAGGTAGCCGGCCTCGGCCTGTGCGCGAACCTCGCCGCCGGGCCAGACCTGGAAGACGTCGGGGGCTGCGTCGCCGCCGGCCTGCAGGGCCTGCGGGATCAGCGTGCGCTGGAGCTCCTCGTTCTGGTAGCCGGTGGCCTCGATGGTGACGCCGGGGTGCGAGGCCTCGAAGTCACGCGCGGCCTTGTCCCAGATGCCCTTCAGCGGATCGGCCGTGCCGTTGTGCCACAGACGCAGGGTCACCTGCTCTGGGGCGGACGTGGCCGGAGCGGAGCTGCTGGCGTCGGCGGGCGACGACGGTGCGGGACTCGGGGCCGGGGAGCAGCCGGCCAGGCCGAGCGCCACCGCTGTCGCGGCGAGGCCTGCGAGCCCCCGTGAAGTGAATCTGTTCATCCTTGAACCTCTCGAAAGTTTCGACCTCATAGTCGAAAATGGCTAGGCGCCCCCAGCCTAGGAGGGCGTCGAGTATGCGGTCAACCGCAACATATCTCGGTGCGATAACGATTTCGATACCGTTACCGACCGTATCGCTGATCCTCTCGCCGATCCAGCCGTCCTGCCGCTGGTCCGGGCGTCTCGGCGAGGCTCGCGGCAGGAGGGCTGGCGTCCCTCCCCGCAACCCTCAGACTGGTCGGTTGTCGCCGAGTACGGCCGAAGGTGTCCAGCGAGCGGGTGAGGAACCGTCCCCGTGGACCGCTTCGGGAACCGTCCCCGTGAGCCGCGAACCGGCTAGCGGAGGTCCTCGGCGTCGAGGACCGGATCCACTGACTTGGCGAACGGATCGGCGGACGGGAGAGGCTCGACGTCGTTGCCGACCAGGGCGGCGCGGGTGGCTGCCTCGCTGCGCAGGGAGGCGACGATCCGGTCCCGGACGGACGGGGGGATGGGCAGGCCGGGCTGGGCGCCGAGAACCTGGGAGATCGCTTGCTCGACCTCGACCGGGAGTCCGGCGTCTTCGGCGCAATCGTGTGGCATGGCTTCCTCGGCAGGGGTCGACACCGGGTCAGACGCAGCCTGCGACGGATCGGTTCCCATCACGCCTCCACCAGGTGTCGCAGCAGCGGCGCGAGCCGGGCCCGGCCCCGCGAGCACCGGCTCTTGACCGTGCCGGGCGCGCAGCCCAGGATCGCCGCCGCCTCCTCGATCGAACGCCCCTCGAGGTCGACAAGGATCAGCGCGGCCCGCTGATCGGGTCCAAGCCGGCCCAGGGCCCGTTCCACCTCGGCAGCGACCTCGCGCCGCACCACCGTCTCCTCAGGGCCCTCCTGGCCGCTGGGAAGCGCCGCCACCACCTCGTCCCCTGCCGCCGCCTGCGGCCGAGCCTTCGCCCGGCGCAGCCTGTCGAAGCAGGCGTTGAGCACGATCCGGTACAGCCAGGTGCCGACCGCAGCGTCGCCACGGAAGGACGCGGCCCGCCGGAAGGCCGACAGCATCGCCTCCTGGAGCACCTCTTCGGCGTCGGCGGGGTGCTGCAGGGTGCGCAGCGCCAGCGCCCAGAGCCGGTCGGCATGGCGGGAGAACAAGGCGGCAAAGGCCTGTTGGTCGCCGTCGACATGGGCGGCGAGCAGCGTGCGGTCGTCGACCTCGCTCACCCCAGCACCTCCACCTCTGCGATCTCGCCGCGGAAGTAGCCCTCCTCCACGGGGGGCAGCTCGGTCAGGTAGACCAGCACGTAGCGAGTCTCGACGGCGCCGAAGCCGAGGTCAAACCTGCCGCTGCCCGACTCGACCCGCTGGACCTTGCGCCACTGCTTCTCCGACTCCATCGGCGCCTCACCACCGGCTGCTGCGTCCGGAACCCGCACCTCGAGGGCCGTCGGTCCGCCCACCAGCTGCAGCCGTACCTGGCGGACGGAGACCACCGTGCCCAGGTCGATCACCAGGCCGACGCCCGGCTTGAGACCGCCGAGGTTGGGCAGGCGCCGGTAGCGCTCGGTGCGCCAGCTCGTCTCCGGATCACCGTCGATCGCCCGGGCGACCTGCCGGGGGTTCTCCTGTGCGCTGCCGCCGTCGGCCCGCGGATCGAAGTCGATGGCCGCGACGATCGGCACCAGCCGGGGCGCCTGGATGGTCGGCTCGACCTGCTGGGGCTCCGGTCTGCCACCCGACAGGACGGCCGCCAGTACCAGGGCGACCACTACCGCCGCGGCGCCGAGGAGGATCCACAGCCGCCGGTTGCCGCGCAGGCCCCGGACGGCGGGTGCCGCGGCGGTTGCGACCCGAGGCGGCGAGGGGACGGGGCTGGGC
>JAEYNS010000251.1 GCA_023412435.1 Actinomycetes bacterium
GGTCGGTGGGCGGCGGCGTCGGCGGCCTGGGCGACGCGGGCCCCCCAACGCGGGTACGGGCCGGGCTCGCTGAAGACGGGCCGACCCTCACTGCGTGGACGGCACAACTCAGCGACCGCCGCGTCGCTCAGCAGTCGCACGCCCAGCGTCGGCGTGATCGCCGCCGACCACACCCGGGCGAGTGCTGAGGCTGTGCCGATCGCGCCCGCAGCGCTGAGCCCGAGCATCCGTACGGCCAGGTCGTTGAACCCGCGGTCCTCATCCACGAGCGTTATCGGCAGGGCGCCGCCGAGCGTGGTGGCTCGTGCCACCCTCGGGTCGGCCGGTGCTGCACACGCCTGCCAGGTAGGGCTGGTGGAGAGCCAGGCCGCTCGCCCGGCCACCTGTCGGCTCGGTGCGAGCGTGACGTCGGCCGCCAGCGGCGCAGCGACCTCCTCGGCGAACACCTGGTGCAGATCCCGGCCACAGGCGCGCCTGACTATCTCCTCAGCCAGCAGGCCGAAGCTGATGGCGTGGTAGGAGTGGCCAGTGCCAGGTCGCCACAGGGGTGCCTGGGCTGCGACCTGTGCCGACCAGGCGCCTCTGTCCGCGAGATCGGCCAAGGTCAGGTCGCGGTCAGGTGCCGACAGTCCACCGCGGTGTGCGAGGACGTCGCCGACGGAGACCGCGCCCTTGCCGCGGACCCCGAACTCCGGCCAGAGATCGGCCAGGGGTCGGTCGAGGTCGAGGAGTCCCTGGTCAACAAGCCTCCCGACGACCAGCGCGCACAGGCCCTTGCTCGCCGAGAAGAGCACCGTACCTGTGGACGCGTCCCAAGGCCGTCCGTCCCTGGGGTCGGCCGTGCCCGCCCAGATGTTGGCCACTTCCTCACCGCGGAGCCACACCGACAGGGCCGCCCCCGACCGCTCGGGTTCGATGATGCTGTCGGCGAACGCGCGCGCCACGCCCTCGTAGCCTCGCCGGACCTCACCTTCGACACGTGAGTCACGGGCCTGGGCGTCCATCAGCGCCGTCCCTGTCTAGTGTCGTGAGGAGGACTCGCTGTTGCGGCGAGCCAATACCAGCGTCCGTGTGGCGAGGTCGGAGATCGCGGAGTTGTCGAAGCCGAACAGGGCTGAGCGGGTGCGGTCGTGCAAGGGCTCGACGAAGTTCGCTGGCAGCCGTCGGGCGCCGAGGACGACGCCTGCCACCGAGCCGGCGGTCGCCCCGTTGGAGTCGGTGTCCCAGCCGCCCATCACGGTGTAGCCGACCGTGGCTGCGTAGTCGTTCTCCCCCCACAACAGGCCCGCGGCGATGACGCCGGCGTTGTTGACGGTGTGCACCCAGCTGTAGTGACCCCACCGGCTCTGGATCTCGGCAATGGCGTCGTCCCAGGTTCGCCCGGCGTCGTACAGTTCGCGGACGGTCGCCAGGACCTCGGCGAGCCGCGACCGCGGCGGCACGTACAGCATGGAGCGTTCGAAAGCCTCGCGCACGGTGGATGAGCTGAAGGCGCTGGCGGTGAGGGCAGCTGACCACTGCTCGCCGTAGACGCCGTTGGCGACGTGCGAGAGCGAGGCGTCCTGGTAGGCGAGGCTCACCGCGGCCCGCGGGTTGGAGGGGTTGGTCCAGCCGAAGATGTCCCCCCGGATCAGCGCGCCGATCCACTCGCGGTAGGGGTTTCTTGTCGTGGCGACCTTGTCGATCGACACCGCGCGGATCAGGTTGCAGTACGCCGCCCGCTCGGCGGTGTACACCTGCAGATAGGGGAGCAGGCTCAGCCAGCTCTGCGCGACGTGGACGGGGGAGAGCGCCGCGCCGTGCTGCTCCAGCAGGTGCAGGCCGAGGATCGGGTAGTCGATGTCGTCGTCGCGGGCCGATCCGTCGATATTGCCGCGGGTCGTCTGCGGCCAGTTCTCCCGCAGTTCGAACCCGTCCGGCATGGGCTCGAGGACGGGGAAGTAGTCGCGCAGCGGGTACGCACCGGCGCGCTCGAGATAGTCGCGGAGGTGATCGACCGTCCAGTGCCAGCCCCATTCCACAGGCTTGCCGAGGTTGCAGCCGGCGATTCGTCCCAGCCAGCCACCGAGAACCCGGTCGTCGAGATCGCTGACCGCCGCTGTAGGGCCGTCACCATCGGGGGGCAAGCTGTCGAGGATCGCCTCCAACCCCTCCGGCTCCTCGTAGACCCAGCCCGGCTCCCGCCGGACGCCGGCAAGGTCGGCGAGCAGGCTCTCCAAGGCCTCGGTGTCTTCGGGGTCAATCGTCTCGAACCGGCCCCGGTGCTCGGCGACGTCGTGGCCGGACTCACTCAGTTGATCGAGTTCGTCGTGGACCAGGTCAAACGGGACAAGAGGGTCGTGCATCGTGGCGTCTCCATCGCTCGAGCTTGAATGCGGTGCAAAAGCATTTGCATCTTACCGCGGCATTCGCAAGAATGGGGTGGACGTTCCAAGGACGGGAGAGTCACCATGAGCGGCGCCGCCATGACGCGCGGGAGTGAGGTCGACAGTGCTGCCGAGGTTGTGCCCGCGACCGCGTCAGCGGAGCCGTCCCGCCAGATCGGCGTGTTGGGGAGCGCCAACATGGATCTCGTGGTGCGCGTGGTGCGCCCGCCCGTCCCCGGCGAGACCGTCTTCGGCGAGTCCGTTCTCTCGGTGCCCGGTGGGAAGGGGCTGAACCAGGCGGTCGCCGCCGCCCGGGCCGGCGGAACTGTGGCGTTCATCGGGGCCGTCGGGCGGGACGCGCATGGAGACCAGCTCCGCGGTCTCCTGCGTGAGGAAGGCATCGGGACCGAGCACCTGCGCCGGGTGGAGGCCCAGACCGGGACCGCCCACATCACAGTCGACGCCCTGGGGCAGAACTGCATCATCGTGGTGTCGGGGGCCAACCGTGCGGTGAGTTCCGATCAGGTGCCGGACGCCGTTCTGGCGGGGCTCGGGTGGCTGGTTACGCAACTCGAACTCGACCAGGATGCCGTCGCCTCGGTCCTGGCACGTGCGCACGCTCTGGGCGTGCGCACCGTGCTGACTCCGGCGCCCGCTCGCCCCCTGAGTCCTGAGCTTCTGCGCAGCGTCGACCTGCTGGTGCCCAACGAGCTCGAGGCGTGCACGATCGCCGGCCTGGACGATCCGATCGCCGCTGCCCGCGAGCTGAGTCGGACCTGCCCGGACGTGGTCGTCACCCTCGGCTCGGAGGGTTCGGTGTGGGCTACCGACGGGGCGGTGGCGGAGCGGGTGCCGGCGCCCGCCGTTCGGGCAGTGGACACCACCGGTGCGGGGGACACCTTCGTCGGCGCCCTTGTGGCCGCGCTGGCCGAGGGGTGCGCGATGCCGGACGCGCTGCGCTTCGCGACGGCGGCCGCCTCGATAGCCGTCACTCGCCCCGGGGCGACGAGTTCGATGCCCACGCGCGCAGAGATCGACGTGGCGGCATGACCACCCCCGTGACGCGCGTCCGTCCTCAGCTCCATCCGACGGTCGACGGGTGGATGAACGATCCCAACGGTCCCGTGCGGTGGGAGGGCGCCTGGCACGTGTTCCACCAGTACAACCCTGGCCAGAGCGTGTGGGGG
>JAEYNS010000254.1 GCA_023412435.1 Actinomycetes bacterium
GGTGGGGGCCGGCATCCCGCGGGAGCCGCCGCCGAGCACCGTCCCGTCGCGAGTCACCACCCGCGAGTCGGGGTGGCGGGCGAAGAACCAGGCCGGGGGAGCGGTGGTGGGGGTGGCGAGGTCGACCCGGATGCGGCGGGAGTGCAGCAGGTCGATCAGCCGGTCCAGCCAGCCGAACTCGAACACCCCGGGCCGCGGCTCGAGGTTCACCCAGGCGAAGATGGCGATGCTGACCAGGTTCACCCCGGCCTCGGCCATCAGATCGACGTCCTCCTGCCACACCTCCTCCGGCCACTGCTCGGCGTTGTAGTCGCCGCCGTAGCACAGGGCGTCGAGGCCTGGCAGCCAGCGGTCGTAGCTGGGCCCGATCTGCACCCCCACGTCAGACCTGGACCCGGGCGGGGGTCCGCGCGGTGTCGGTGGACCCGCGCACCACCAGCTCGCCACGGAACAGCAGTTCGACGCGGGGACCGGGGATGCCGGCCAGTTCGTCCAGCAGGGTGGAGACGGCCGTCGAGCTCATCTCGCTGACCGGCTGCCGGACGGTGGTCAGCGGCGGGTTCACGAAGGCCATCGTGGGGGAGTCGTCGTAGCCCACCACCGAGACGTCGCCCGGCACCGTGAGCCCCACCGAGCTGGCGGCCCGGATCGCGCCGAGCGCCATCAGGTCGGAGCCGCAGACGATCCCGGTGTGGCCGCTGGCGATCAGCTGCGCGGCGGCGGCCTGGCCCCCCTCGAGCGTGTAGAACGTCGGCGCCACGTGATCGGTGGGGTCGTCGACGCCCAGGATCGTGCGCAGCGCGTCGGCGAAGGCCTTGATCTTGCGGCGGCTGGGCAGGAATCGTTCCGGTCCGATCGCCAGGCCGATCCGCTCGTGGCCCAGGGAGGCCAGGTGGCGCACCGAGACCTCGACGGCAGCGGCCTCGTCGATGCCGATGAAGGTGCCCTCGACGTCGTCGGCGTAGCCGTTGACGAAGACCTGCGCGATGCCGCGGGACCGCAGGTCGGCGTACTGGTCGTGGCGGGCGGCGACGTCGGCGTGCAGGCCTGACACGAAGATGATGCCGCGCACGCCCTGGTCGAGCAGGAGCGAGACGCACTGGTCTTCGGTGGTCCCGCCGGGGGACTGGGAGCACACCAGCGGGGCGAGGCCGCGCCGCGACAGGCGGGTCTCGATGGCCTGGGTGAAGGCGGCGAAGATCGGGTTGGCGAACTCGGGGACGATGACGCCGACGACGCCGTCCGGTTTGGTCCTCAGGCTCATCGGGCGCTCGTAGCCCAGCAGGTCGATGGCGGCCAGCACCGACTCACGCACATCGTCGGAGGCGCCCGGCTTGCCGTTCAGCACCCGCGACACGGTCGCCGTGCTGACCCGAGCGACCTCCGCGATGTCCAGCAACCGGGGACGCGGCGCGCCGCCAGCGCGCTTCTTCGCCATCGATGACTCCGTTCCGATCTGACCTCGTCGTCATTCTCGCGCACTCAGCCTGCCCCAGACGTAACCGTTATCGCAACGTTACGTAACGGATTGCGTCCGTACGGCGAAAAAGACTACTGTCGAAGCACGCAGCCGGTCGCGTGGCCGGCCTCCACCTGCCCTTCGAGGAAAGAGAGAACGATGCGACGGAGCATCATCACGATCGGGATCGCGGCGCTGCTGGCCGGCTCGCTCGCCGCGTGCAGCGGACCCGCCCCAGCACCCTCGGCCAGCGGCACCACCGCGCCCGAGACCTCGATGCCGTCCGAGCCGGTGACCCTCAAGGTCTGGGAGTCCCTGCAAGGTCCCGACGAGTTCATCAAGCAGGCCGGTGCGAAGTTCACCGAGCAGAACCCCAACGTCACGATCGAGTTCATCAACGTCGAGCTGGGCGATGCCGCCTCGCAGATCGCGCTCGACGGACCGGCCGGCACCGGCCCCGACGTCTTCGCCGCTCCGCACGACAAGCTCGGTGAGCTCGTCTCCGGCGGCCACGTCCTGGCTGTGAGCGACCCGGCGACCGTCCAGGGCAACGTCGTGGAAGCCGCCACCAAGGCCGCCAGCTACGACGGCACGATGTAAGGATACCCGGTCGCCACCGAGAGCTACGCGCTGTACTACAACAAGGCGTACGTCACCGATCCGCCGAAGACCTGGGACGACGTGATCGCCTTCTCCAAGGACTTCAACGCCAAGAACAAGGGCAAGTACGGCTTCGTGATGGACGTCGGCAACGGCTACTACACGATCCTGTTCACCACCTCCGGTGACAACCGCCTGTTCGGCCCCGACGGCACCGACACCACGAACACCAACATCAACTCCGCCGCGTCGGCTGAGGGCATGAAGCAGTTCGTCGCCCTGCGTGAGGCGCTGGACGTCCCGGCCGCCGACCTCGCCACCGGCACCGTCGACGCGCTGTTCGCCGCCGGTGATGCCGCGATGCACATCTCGGGCCCGTGGAACGTGAAGAACTTCACCGACGCCGGGATCGACTTCGGTGTGGCCACCCTGCCGGCGCTGACCGGCAACACCGATCCGGCAGCCTCCTTCGCCGGGATCCGGACGATGTACGTCTCGGCGTACACCGACAACCCCGAGGTGTCCGCCGCCTTCGCGAACTTCCTGACCACCCCGGAGATGCAGCAGCTGCGTGCCGACATCACCGGTGCGCTCGCTGCGTCCTCCTCGGAAATCACCTACGAGAACGAGGTTGTCGGCGGCTTCGGCGAGCAGATGAAGTACGCCTTCCCGATGCCGTCCATCCCGCAGATGGGCAAGTTCTGGGACGCGATGAACGCCGCCAGCGCCAACATCTGGAACGGCGCTGACATCCAGAAGGAACTGGACGCCGCGAACTCGACGATCCTCGCTTCCTGATTCCACCTGCCACAACCATTGCGCTGTGCTCCCGCCCACGGGGCAG
>JAEYNS010000227.1 GCA_023412435.1 Actinomycetes bacterium
ACCGGATCGACGTCGACGCCACCGACCTCAGGCTCGGCAACGGGCAGGTGGTGGTGACCAGCGCGCGGGCGCAGGCTGTCCTCGGCTATCCGGCGTTGACCAAGCTGGCCGGCGTCCCGGTCGCCGACGGGGGCGAGGGACGGCTGCAGGTGAGCTACACCGCCGAGCTGTTCGGACGCGAGCTGGTGGCGGTGGTCTCGGCAGTGCCGGTGCTGGGGGAGAGCCGCACCCGGCTCGAGCTGAGCGAGCCTCAGATCACGATCGCCGGCGTCGACCTCGGCCAGGACGTTGCGCAGCACATCATGGACCAGTTGGTCCGGCCCATCGAGCTGGAGCTGCCCCACGGGCTGATGCCGGACGCGATCTCCGCAGGGGACGACGGGATGACCCTCGACCTGTCCGCCGACGACCTCGTGGTGCCGCTGGGCTGAGTCACGCCGAGATGTCGGTGTGCAGCCGGACGAAGCGCATGCCGTGCTCGTCCTCGTCGCCCCCGCGCTCGGTGTGGGCGCCGTCCGGTGCCCAGCCGGCCCCGGTCAGGAAGGCGCGCAACGGGTCGTCGGTGCTGCGCACCCACCACGTCGCGCGGGTGAACCCGTCGGCCCGAAGGGTGTCGACGCAGGCCTGCAGCAGCCGGGAACCGTGGCCCTGCCGCTGGGCGAGCGGGTCGATGGCGAACTCGGCGATCAGCCCGTCGGTGGCGGGGGAGGCGTCGGGGTCGTCGCTGGGACCGACGGCGGCGAAGCCCACCACCCGGTGCCTGCCTTCGCTGGAGTCGATCGCCACCAGCACCCGCAGCGTCGCCAGCGGCGGACGCTGGATCGCCGATCCCCAGGCGGCGGTCATCCCGGCGAGATCGGTGCGGGCGAGCAGCCCTGCCGCCACCGGCTCGGGGTACACCTGGGTCCAGGCCCGTCGCTGCAGGGCGGCTATCGGCTCGGCCTCCGAGGGCACGGCCAGCCGGACCGAGTGGGGTTGGGCGCTCACCGGGACAGCCTAGCCGGGCCGGACGCGGCTTCCCCCACGGCGGCGGGCGGACCCGGCGGTCGGGAGTGCCGCTAGGGTGGGCGGGTGCGAGAGACGCTGAAGACACCCCCCGACCTTCGCCCGGACACGCTGCGGATCGTCCCGCTCGGCGGGTTGGGCGATATCGGACGGAACATGACCTCCTTCGAACTCAACGGCGAGTTGCTGCTGATCGACTGCGGGGTGCTCTTCCCCAGCGAGGAGCACCCCGGCGTCGACCTGATCCTGCCGGGCCTCCACCTCGTGGCCGACCGGCTCGCCGACATCCGGGCGTTGGTGCTCACCCATGGCCACGAGGACCACATCGGCGCGGTGCCCTACCTGCTGCGCCGCCGTCCCGACATCCCGGTCTACGGCTCCCGGCTGACCCTCGCGCTGGTGCGCGAGAAGCTGCGCGAGCACCGGCTGCGCGACGCCGACCTGCGGGTCGTCGCCGAGGGCGAGCGGGTCTCGGTCGGCGGGTTCGACCTGGAGTTCCTCGCGGTCAACCACTCCATCCCCGATGCGCTGGCGGTGATCCTGCGCAGCGTCGCGGGCACCGTGCTGCACACCGGCGACTTCAAGATGGACCAGCTGCCGCTGGATGGCAGGCTCACCGACCTGCGCGGGTTCGCCCGGCTGGGGGAGGAGGGCCTCGACCTGTTCATGCCCGACTCCACCAACGCGGAGACGCCCGGGTTCACCCCGGCCGAGATCGACATCGAACCGGCGCTGGAGCGGGTCTTCGCGGCGGCGAAGCAGAAGCTGATCGTGGCGTGCTTCGCGTCCCACGTCCACCGCGTGCAGCAGGTGATGGACGCCGCCGTCCGCCACCACCGCAAGGTGGTCTACGTCGGGCGCTCGATGGTGCGCAACATGACCGTCGCCCGTGAACTCGGCTACCTGCGGGTGCCGGAGAACACCCTCGTCGATCTCAAGCAGATCGACGACTACCGCGACGACGAGGTGGTCATCATCTCCACCGGCTCCCAGGGCGAGCCGCTGAGCGCGCTGTCGCGGATCTCCAACCACGAGCACCCGATCGTGACGGCGGGTCCGGGCGACGTCGTCCTGCTGGCCAGCTCACTGATCCCCGGCAACGAGAACTCGGTCTACCGGGTGATCAACGGCCTGTCCCGCAACGGGGTCACCGTGGTGCACAAGGGCAACGCCATGGTGCACGTCTCGGGCCACGCCAGCGCCGGGGAACTGCTCTACTGCTACAACCTGCTCAAGCCGCGCAACGTCCTGCCGGTGCACGGCGAGATCCGCCACCTGATCGCGAACGCCGGGCTGGCGCGGCAGACCGGGGTGCCGGCCGCGAACACCCTGGTCGTCGAGGACGGTGCGGTGGTCGACCTGGCCCGCGGCCGCGCCCGGGTGGTGGGGCAGCTGGAGTGCGGCTACATCTTCGTCGACGGCTCGACGGTCGGCGACATCGGCGACTCCGAACTCACCGACCGCAAGATCCTGGGCGAGGAGGGCTTCATCTCGATAGTCGTGGTGGTGAACTTCCACGACAACACGATCGTCAGTGGTCCCGACATCCACGCGCGCGGCTTCGCCGAGGACGACTCGGTCTTCGACGGCATCCGCACCGAGCTGGTCCAGGTGCTGCTGCGCGCGCTGGCCGACGGGGTGGAGGACACCTACCAACTGCAGCAGGTGGTCCGGCGCACCATCGGCCGCTGGGTGAACAGCAACTACCGGCGCCGTCCGATGATCGTGCCGATCGTGGTGGCGAGCTGAGCGGTGCCGGACGGGGCACCGTCAACGATTAGGCTGCGACGGCCGGTGTCGGGTATCGTAGGCAGGTCCCCAGCTTTGACTGACTGTTGCGGGCGCGCCGACCGGCGCGAACCAACCAGATCGAGAAACAAGGAGTTCCAGTGGCTGCCGTGTGTGACGTCTGCGCCAAGGGCCCGGGCTTCGGCCACAACGTGCCCTGGTCGAAGAAGAAGACCAACCGTCGCTGGAACCCGAACATCCAGCGGGTGCGTGCCCTCGTCGATGGCACCCCGAAGCGACTCAACGTCTGCACCTCCTGCCTGAAGGCCGGCCGGGTCACCCGCTGACTCAACACGTGAAAAGACCCGCCGCGGCGGGTCTTTTTCGCGTTCCGGTCACCAGCGCTGGTGGACCTCCTCAGCCCAGCCGAACACGCCGTCGAACTCCACCACCTGCCCGGTGCTCAGCCGCACCCTGCCCGACCAGTCGCCGAAGCACTGGTGGGTGCGGGAGGAGATGATCTTGAGGTCGGTGGCCGACACCTTGTCGAACTCGGGGACGAAGCGCAGCTCGACGCCGTCGCCGTCGACCCGCCACGGTGCCAGCCAGTCGGCCGGATCGTAGTCCCACACCAGTTCCTGGCTGATCTTGTGCAGCCGGCCGTCGACCAGCAGCGAGTTCTCCACGCTGCCGGTGCCGTCGGTCCACTTCCCGCCGACCTGGACCCCGATCACCCGCCCGCCGCTGCGGCCCGAGCCGGCGCCCCAGTTCCAGTGGACGCGGTGCGGCCAGCGGCCCCTGCCGTGGTCGAGGGTGGCCCAGGATTCCGCCTCGGGCAGCTCGTGCGCGACCCCGTCCAGCCACAGCGTGCCGGTCGC
>JAEYNS010000260.1 GCA_023412435.1 Actinomycetes bacterium
CGGCAGGCCGGTCATCGAGCCGCCGCCGAGTTCGTCCGACAGCTTCGCGCAGCGCTCGAGCAGGCGGCTGTGCAGGTAGAAGACGTCGCCCGGGTACGCCTCGCGGCCCGGCGGACGGCGCAGCAGCAGCGACATCGAGCGGTACGCCTCGGCCTGCTTGGTGAGGTCGTCGAACACGATCAGGACGTGCTTGCCCGCGTACATCCAGTGCTGGCCAATGGCCGAGCCGGTGTAGGGCGCGATGTACTTGTAGCCGGCCGGATCGGACGCGGGCGCGTGCACGATGGTGGTGTAGGCCATCGCACCGGCCTCCTCCAGCACCTTGTGCAGCGAGGCGATGGTCGAACCCTTCTGGCCGATCGCGACATAGATGCAGCGCACCTGCTGCTTGGGGTCACCGGTCTCCCAGTTCGCCTTCTGGTTGATGATCGTGTCGATGGCGATGGCGGTCTTACCGGTCTTGCGGTCGCCGATGATCAGCTGGCGCTGGCCGCGGCCGATCGGGGTCATCGCGTCGATCGCCTTGATCCCGGTCTGCAGCGGCTCCTTCACGCTCTGCCGGTCCATCACGCCGGCCGCCTGCAGCTCGAGGGCGCGCCGCTCGGTGAGGTCCTTGATCTCGCCGAGGCCGTCGATCGGCTCGCCCATGGCGTTCACCACGCGACCCAGGTACCCGTCACCCACCGGGACGGAGAGCACCTCGCCGGTCCGTTTGACCGTCGAGCCCTCCTCGATCCCCTCGGACTCGCCCAGCACCACGACACCGATCTCGCGGACGTCGAGGTTCAGCGCAATACCGCGGGTGCCGTCGGCGAACTCGAGCAGTTCGTTGGCCAACGCCGACGGCAGCCCCTCGACCCGGGCGATCCCGTCGCCGGAGGTCACCACCGTGCCCACCTCGTCCCGGCTGGCGGTCTCGGGACTGAAGCTGGTCACGAAGCGATCCAGCGCGTCCCGGATCTCCTCCGGACGAATCGTCAGTTCCGCCATCTGCGCACCTGTTCTCTCGTTGTCTTGCTCGTGGGGCCGGGTTCCCGGCCGACGTCAGTTGAGTTGTCGTTCGGCGGCTTCCAGCCGCCCGGCCACCGTGCCCTCGATGACCTCGTCGCCCAGCCTCACCCGGACGCCGCCGATCACCGCGGGGTCGACGCTGACCTGGAGGGTGACCTCGCGTCCCACCTGCCGCGACAGCGCCGCCCGCAGCCGATCGGCCTGGTCGTCGGTGAGCGGCCGCGCGACCGTCACCTCGGCGATCGCCCGGCTCCGCGCGGCGGCGGCCAGGGCGAGGTAGGAGTCGAGCGTACGCGCGAAGGTACGGCTGGCCGCGCCGAGCGCGCGCTTCACGAGGGTGATCGTTGCGTCCTCGGCCTTGCCTGCCAGCAGCCCGCCGACCAGTTCCTCACGACCGGGGCGGCTCGCGTTCCGGTCCTCCAGGACGTCCCGCAACGCGTGGTCGGCCTCCACGATCCGGGAGAACCGGAACAGTTCCTCCTCCACGGTGTCGAGCCGCTTGCCCAGCTGGGCGTTGCGCAGCACGGCGCGCACCCCCTGGCGCTCGAGGGCCGCCGCGAGGTCGGCACCGGAGGCCCACCGCAGTTCGGCGGCCGCTTCGACCACAGCCTGGGTGGCGGGCGAGACCTTTCCCCCCAGGACGGCTGCCGCCAGCTCACGGCGGGCGGTGTCGCCAGCGGTCGCGTCCGACAGCGCCTTGCGGAGCGCCACCTGGCCGCTCAACAGTTCCGCCACGGCGAACAGCTCGTCGGCCAGCGCCGGGACCGCGTCCTGATTGTCGAGGACCCGGTCCAGCTCGGCCTGGCGGGCCTGCGTGGCGGCACTCATACCGTCTTCGCCTCCGCCTGGCTCTCCAGTTCGGCAAGGAAGCGCTCGACGCTGCGGCGGGCCCGCTCGTCATCCTCGAGCGACTCGCCCACGATCCGGCCCGCCAGTTGCGTCGCCAGCCCGCCGACCTCGCCGCGCAGCGACTGAACGACATGCGCCCGCTCGGCCTCGATCTGCGCCTTCGCCGTCTCGATCATCCGCGCGGACTCCTCCTGCGCGGCCTGCTTGATCTCGGCGGCGGCAGCCGCGGCCTGTGCCTTGGCGTCCTCACGGATCCTGGCGGCCTCCTCACGTGCTGAGGCGAGTTGGGCCTTGTATTCGGCCAGCGCCGCGGCCGCCTCGGCTTGGGCGGCCTCAGCCCGTTCGATGCCGCCGGCAATCTCATTGGTGCGCTCGGCGAAGGTCTTCTCGAAGGCGGGCACCACCTTCTTGGCGACCACCCACCACACGATCAGGAAGAGGACGATGCCGGCGATCAGTTCCTCGGGGTGCTCCGGGAGCAGCGGCCCGAGGTCGATGCCCTCCCCCGCCAGCGGCAACATGCCGAACCTCACTGAAGCACGAACGCCAGCGCGATAGCGATGATGGCCAGCGCCTCGACGACCGCGAACCCGATGATCGCCGTCGACATCATGGCGCCCCGGGCCTCAGGCTGCCGCGCGGTGCCGTTGATCACGGAGGCGAAGATCCAGGCGACCCCGATGGCCGGGCCGAGGGTGGCCAGGGCGTAGCCGATCATGTTGATCGAGCCGGTGATTTCCATGGTGTTTCCTTTCGGAGGTTGCTTGCTCGGTAGGTCAGTGCTCCTCGGCGATCGCCGAGGAGACGTACTGGGCGGTGAGGACTGTGAAGATGTAGGCCTGCAGGACTGCCACCAGCAACTCGAGCGCGAAGATGCCGACGCTGAACAGCAGGGACACGACGCCGGCTCCGTTGAGCAACGGCACGGGGAAGCCGGCGGCCGGTTCGGTCATGGTGAGCAGCAGGGTGCCGCCGACCACGAACACCATGATCACCAGGTGCCCGGCGAACAGGTTGCCGAACAGTCGCAGCGCCAGCGTCACGGGGCGCACGATGAAGTTGGAGAGGAATTCCAGCGGGATGATCAGCGGCCACAGCGGCACCGGGACGCCCTCGGGCAGCGTCATGCGACGCATGTAGTTGCCGAAGCCGTACTTCGCGATGCCCGCAGCGTTGTAGAGCACGAAGCTGAGGATCGCCAGGCCGTAGGCGTACCCGATCTTGGAGAAGGTGGGGAACATGAAGACGAAGAACTGGCCGAACAGGTTGTTGACCAGGATGAAGCTGAACAGCGCGACCAGATAGGGCAGGAAGCGCCGGTAGTCGTGGCCGAGGATGTCGCGGGCCACCTGGTTGCGCAGGAAGCTGTACACCCACTCCCCGAGGTACTGCTTCCTGGTCGGCACCACCTTCTGGCTGCGCGCCATCCACAACCAGAACGCGATCACCACGAGCGCACCGATGGTGGCCTGCGCGAGGTGGTTGTTCAGCCAGTCGAATTGCGGCCCCAGTTCGGGGAACAGCGGCCGGGACGCGAAGCTGTGGACCCCGGGCGGCCAGGCGGCGTGCTCCTCGCCCTCCATGGGAATCAACAGTGGGATCATCCCGCTGAGCCCTCCTGCCCTGCTCTCACTGCTTACCGAACCTGACGACGACGAGATAGATGCCCAGCGCGACACCGAGAACCAGGCCGATGGGCAGCCACCACGAGGTCCCTAGCCAGCGGTCGAGCAGCCAGCCAAGCCCGCCATAGACGAGCAGGCCCGCAATCAGGATGCTCACGACTCGATAGCCCTGATCCGCTCCGCCCTGACCGCCCATAGCGACTCGGACTCTAGCAAGAATTCTTCGGGGAGTTCATCTCGCCCCCGGCCGGTCGGGTCCGTCTTCGGCCGAATCGAAGACCGGGATCCGCAACTTGTGGTATGCGGCGACTTCGCCGCTGACCCACCCGATCGTGACCATCACCGTCGAGACCACCACGGCGACCGGATCGGCGCCCTGCAGGCGGTCAGGGACACCGATCACCCCGAGCACCACCACCCCGAGCACCACCACCCGCACCAGGTACGAACCGAGCGCCACGACCAGCGCGATCCGCGGCGAGGCGTCGGCCACCGCGGCCTGCAGGCCCTGTCCCACGGCGAAGAAGGCGAGCACGACGAGCGCGGTCACCGCGGCCGCGACACCGCTGGCAGC
>JAEYNS010000054.1 GCA_023412435.1 Actinomycetes bacterium
GTCCATGGCCCGGCCTCAGGTCTCCCTGCCGCGCCGGAATCGGCGCTTCAGCCGCAGGTCCGCCGGCAGCGGCGGCGCCTCCAGGCGTGGCGTCGCGCCGCGGTAGCCGGCCACCCGCCCGAACCGGTCCTCGGGGGCGGAGTTCCACTCCTGGCGCAGCCGGACGATGTCGTCGTGGTCGCGGCCGATGAAGTTCCACCACATCACCACCCCCTCCTCGAAGGGCTCGCCGCCGAGCAGCATGATCCGGGCGGGGCTGTCGGTCGGGTTGGTGAGCCGGATGGCGTCCAGGCCGGCGTCCCGGACGCCCAGGACGCTGCGGTCCAGGCGCACGCCGTCGAAGTCGACGTGGCCGGTGTCCACCAGCACGCCGTGCTCGAACCCGGGGTCGACCGCGAACTCCCAGGTCGTGCCCGGTGCGATCACCACCTCGGCGCCGAGCAGCGGGGTCTCGGTATGCACCGGCGAGGTGACCCCGGCCAGACTGCCGACCAGGAGCCGGGCCCTGACGCCGTCCCGTTCGACGACGTCGGGAACATGGTGCTGGAACTCGCGGACCGCGTCCTTGCGGGCGGAGGGGAGTACCACCCACAACTGGACTCCGTGCAGCAGGTCGCGCTCTGGGGTGGAGACCTCGGAGTGGGCGATGCCGTACCCGGACGTCATCAGGTTGACCTCGCCCGGCAGCACCATCGAGTGCACGCCGGAGGAGTCGCGATGTTCGATCTCGCCGTCGAACAGCCAACTGACGGTCTGCAGCCCGGTGTGGGGGTGCGGCGGGACGTCCATGCACACCCCCCGCTCGGGGCCGTAGTGGTCGACGAAGCACCAGGCGCCGACGAACGAGCGGCGCAGCGAGGGCAGCGTGCGGCGCACCTTGAGCGCGTCCTCACCGCCGAGCGGCACGTCCTTGGGCTCGACCCGCTGGACATGTTCCGGGTCGTGCTCGGCCGGCGCCGCGCAGTCGAGGACGGGGGAGCGAGCCTCGGTGTTGCTCATGACCCATTGTCACCCCCGCGCGCCAACCCGGTTCCAGGACGACCGTGGGCCAAACCGCGGCAGTTCTACGCCTTGGCGCAGGCGGTGACGCGACGTAGGTTCGACCCCACGGTTGCCAGGACAGGAGACCCCCATGACCACTGAGCCCAACGAACAGCCCGTCGACGACTTCACGCTCGCCGATGACGACATCGCGACTGACACCGCGTCCGGGCCGGCGGCAAAGCCCAGCCACGACGCGGACGGCACCGATGGCGGTGACGCGGACGGTGTGGACGGCGGGGACGCGGACGGCACCGACGGTGGCGACGCCGATGGCACCGACGGCGGGGACGCCGATGGCACCGACGGTGGCGATGCCGATGGCACCGACGGCGGGGACGCCGACGGGGTCGACGCCTGAGGAATGGACCCGCTCGGACTGCTCAGCGGTGACGCCGGCGGCTTCCTGCGCGACGTCTGGGGCCGCCGGATCCTGATCCACGAGGCGGATCCCGATGCGCTCGCGACAATCTTCGGCATTGACCACGCCGACGCCCTCGTGACGACCTCCGCCCTGCGCACCCCGCAGGTGCGGCTCGCCCAGGACGGCGCCGTGGTCAACCCCGGCCGCTACACCCGCCGGGCCACCATCGCCGGCGAGCCGATGACCGGCCTGGTGGACGCCAGGAAGCTGCTCGCCCTCTTCGACGGCGGCGCCACGGTCATCTTCCAGGGCCTGCAGCGCTACTGGGAGCCGTTGCGGCAACTCGTCCGCGGACTCGAACAGGCGTTGGGACATCCCTGTCAGGCCAACGCCTACCTGACCCCGCCCGGTTCGCAGGGGTTCGCGCTGCACTCCGACAGCCACGACGTGTTCACCTTCCAGACCTACGGCACGAAGGAGTGGGAGGTGCACGACGCCGAGGGCGTCCACCAGGTCCTGATGCAGCCAGGCACCTCCATGTACCTGCCGACCGGCACCCCGCACCTGGCGCGCACCGGCGCGGGGGCCGCCTCGCTCCACGTCACCGTCGGGATCAACCAGGTCGTGTGGGCCGACGTGCTCAAGGAGGTCGTGACCCGTGCGATCGACGCCGACCCGGCCCAGCAGGAGCGCCTCCCGGCGGCCCGGTTCGCCGATCCGGACGGTCTGGCCACCGCCCTGGCCGGCCGACTGGCGGACCTGGCGGCCCAGCTGTCCGGCCGGGACGCCCGCGCCGAGGTGGACAGGCTGGAGGCCGCCTTCAGCACCGCCCGGCAACCGCTCCTCGCCGGGGGGTTGCGCGATCTGCTCGACCTGCGCGACCTCGGGGAGGACACCCAACTGCGCCGTCGCGCCGGCAGCCAGGGGACGCTGCGCCAGCAGGGCGGCTCCCTGGAGTTGCTGCTCGGCGACCGCAGGCTGACCCTGCCCGGCGGCGCTCAGGCCGCCCTCCGGTTCGTGCTGGATGCCGAGCGGCTGCGACCCCGCGACCTGCCCGGGATCGACCGGGCGGGGGCGCTCGTCCTGTGTCGACGGCTGGTGCGCGAAGGGCTGCTGGAAGTCGTGCGGTGACAGGGCGCTGCTCCACCGCCAGTCGAGCGAGGGGCGAGGCGCTGTGGGCGACAGCGTCCACCGTGCAGACCTTCCTGCTGATCGAGGAGCGCGGGCCGTGGGGTCCGCACATCCTGCACAGCCGCCGGCTCCCCGAGGCGGTCCGCGCTGCGCTGGTCGGGTGGCAGCGCGGCCTGGGGGTGCGTCCGCTGCTGATCCGGCGGCCCGGCCGAGCGGCTCCCGGCCCGGCCCGCGTCTTCGTGGCCAACACCCGGCACGGCTGGGTGCAGCGGACCGACCTGCACGACCTGGCGGAGGTGGCCAACCTCGACCTGTCCGGCGTCCGGGGAAGGGGCGGGGTCGGTCTGCAGCCCCACGCTGAGCCCGTCCTGCTCGTCTGCACGCACGGCCGGCATGACCCGTGCTGCGCCGAGCGCGGCCGTCCGCTCGCCGCGGCGATCGCCCGGACCTGGCCGGACCTGGTCTGGGAGGCGTCCCACCTGGGTGGCGACCGCTTCGCCGGGAATCTCGTCGCCCTGCCCCGCGGGGACTACTTCGGCGGGCTCGGGGCGGACAGCGGCGCTGGCGTCGTGGAGTCCTACCTCGACGGCCGTATCGATCCCTCGTTCCATCGCGGCCGGTCCAGCCAGTCGTGGGCAGTGCAGGCTGCCGTCCAGGCGGTGCGGCTCGCGACCGGCACCGTCGGGGTCGACGACATCGTCGTCCACGGGGTCTCCCGGCCCGGACCGACGCGACGGGTTCGGCTGTCCGCGCAGGGCACCCCCGTCGACGCCGTCGTCCGGGTGCGGTCGGGTGAGGCCGTCCAGCTGACCTGTCACGCCGACGCTCCGGCGAGTCCACCCGGCTACGAGGTCACCCTCGAGAGTCCGGTCAGTTCCTGATCCGCGCGTTCGCGTGGGGCCCGACCTCGCTGACATCCCCGCCCCGCACCCGACATAATGGGGGGATGATGGACTTCGGCCTGGACGGGGAAGTGGCGCTGGTCACCGGGGCGTCCAGCGGGATCGGG
>JAEYNS010000070.1 GCA_023412435.1 Actinomycetes bacterium
CTGCTGCGCCGGCTCTCGGCGCGACAGGCCGACGGGTGGCGCGAGGCTCAGGCGCTGCTCGCCGCCGGGCACGCGCGGTGCGGACACGGCGCGACCACCTTCGACCCACGGGTAGCGGTGGTGGACGCCGGCGCGCTGGTCGGGGCGGGGTTCGGCCTGCTGGCACGGGAACTGATCGAGGAGTACGGCGCCAGCCTCGGCGAGACGCTCAACATCGTGCTGCGCGGAGAGCATGCGACGCTGGCCCCGTCCGACCACAGCAACGTCGCGCTGGAGACCCCGGCGCGCCGGGCGACGGTGCTGTCCGGACTGTCCCAGGCCCGGATGGGCGCCCACTGGTTCGAGTGAGCCCGGGGCCGCGGCGCCGGTGACGAGCACGCCGTCTTCGCCTCCCGCGGGAGCGCCTGTGCGCGCTGCCGTCCCCGCACGCGGGGGTCGACGGGCAGGTGGTGGTGGCGGTCGCTACGAGTTCGGGCCTATGGAGGCTCCACCCGACCCGATAACCCCCAGCTCGCAGCGAGCGTGACGGGACGCCGTCACTCGATGGGAGCCCAGGCCGGCCCCGTGCTGGCGAGGGTCTCGTCGAGCTTGGCGAAGACCGGCACGGGCTTGGCCAGCGGCGTGCCCACGGCGATCGGGCGGGACTCCCACCGGGCCTGCTGGAGGGTGTAGTCGCCGCGCAGCACGGGGTAGCCGGGCGCGCCGTCCTCCTCGACCTCGACGAGCTCGGGCTGGGCGGCCCACACCCCGGTGCCGCCGAGCGCCTCGAAGACCTTCTGGGCGGCGTGCGGCAGCAGCGGGGTGAGCAGGGTGTTGCAGTCCTGCACCACCTGCAGCGCCACATGCAGCACGGTGTCGCGCCGCGCCGGGTCGTCCTTGAGCTTCCACGGCTCCTGGTCGGAGATGTACTTGTTGGCCAGCCCGACGATCCGCATCGCCTCGCTGGTCGCCGCCTTGAACTTGCAGCGGCCCCACAGGTCGCCAACGGTGTCGAACGCGGCCCGGGAGGCCGCCAGCAGATCGGTGTCGGCCTCGGTGAGCTGGCCGGCGGCCGGGATCGCCCCCACATTCTTGTGGGCCATCGAGATCGACCGGTTGACCAGGTTGCCCCATTCGTTGGCGAGCTCGTAGTTGGTGCGCCGGACGAACTCCTCCCAGGTGAAGTCGGAGTCCTGGTTCTCCGGGCCCGCCACGGCGATGAAGTAGCGCAACGCGTCCGGGCCGAACTCGGCCAGGAAGTCGCGGACGTAGATGACATGACCGCGCGAGGAGGCGAGCTTGGAGCCCGACATGGTGAGGAACTCGGAGCTGACGATCTCGGTCGGCAGGTCCAGCGGCCCGAAAGTGCTCGGGGACCCGCCCTTGTCGCCCTGACCGTTGACGCCGAGCAGGATGCCGGGCCAGATCACCGAGTGGAAGGTGATGTTGTCCTTGCCCATGAAGTAGTACGAGCGCGCCTCGTCGTTCTGCCACCAGGTGCGCCAGGCGTCGGGGTTGCCTGACCGCTTCGCCCATTCGATGGAGGCCGACAGGTAGCCGATCACCGCGTCGAACCAGACGTAGATCCGCTTCATGGCGGCGTCCTCCCACTCCGGGAGCGGGATCGGGACCCCCCAGTCGAGGTCGCGGGTGATCGCACGCGGGCGCAGCTCCTTCAGCAGGTTCTCGCTGAACCGAAGCACGTTCGGCCGCCAGTCGACGCGGGTCTCCAGCCACTCCCCCAGCGCGCCGGACAGGGCGGGCAGGTCGAGGAAGAAGTGCTCGGTCTCGATGAACTGCGGCACCTCGCCGTTGATCCGGCTGCGCGGGTTCTTCAGGTCGAGCGGGTCGAGTTGGCGGCCACAGTTGTCGCACTGGTCGCCGCGGGCGCCGTCGTAGCCACAGATCGGGCAGGTGCCCTCGATGTAGCGGTCGGGCAGCGTCCGTCCGGTGGAGGGGGAGATGGCACCCATCTGCTTCTCGGCGACCAGGTAGCCGTTGCGGTGCAGGGTGCGGAACATCTCCTGCACCACCGCGCGGTGGTTCAGCGTGGTGGTGCGGGTGTACAGGTCGTAGCAGCAGCCGAGGCCCTGCAGGTCCTCGGCGATGATCCGGTGGTACTTGTCGGCGGTCTCGCGGGGGGTGAGGCCCTCCTTCTCCGCCTGCACCTGGATCGCCGTGCCGTGCTCGTCGGTGCCGGAGACCATCAGGACGTCGTGGCCAGCCATCCTCATGTACCGGGAGAAGACATCCGAGGGGACACCGAAACCGGACACGTGACCGATGTGCCGCGGCCCGTTGGCGTAGGGCCAGGCGACCGCGGTCAGGATGGAGGACGTCATAGCGCGGATCCTATCGGTCGCGGGAGGAGCCCAGCGCAGCACCGGTCGGGGCCGGCGGTCATGGCCGCGGCAAGGGCAGAAAGTGAGCGGTGCTCTCCCACCACGGCGCCCGGGGCAGATGGCACGTCGGTGAACACGGTCCCCCGCCGAGGTCGCCGACCGGTGACCGGGAGTTTACGTAGATCGGGCTCTGACCCCTACCATGAGAAGCGTGACCCCTGAGTTTCTACTCTTGGCGCTCGTCGTCGTGACGGCCCTGGCATTCGATTTCACCAATGGCTTCCACGACACCGCGAACGCCATGGCCACCTCGATCGCCACCAAGGCGCTGACCCCGAAGGCTGCAGTCACCCTCTGCGCGATCCTCAACCTGGTCGGCGCCTTCCTCTCGGTCGAGGTGGCGATCACCGTCACCAACGCGGTGATCCGGCTGCAGAACCCGGACGGCACGCCGATCCCCGAGGTGATGGGCGACGGCGGTGGCGCGCTGCTCCTGATCTTGATGGCGGGCCTGGCCGGGGCGATCATCTGGAACATCCTGACCTGGCTGTGGGGGCTGCCGTCCAGCTCCTCCCACGCGCTGTTCGGCGGCCTGATCGGCGCCACCATCGCCGGTCTGGGCGTCGAGGGGGTGAAGTGGATCGGCGACGGCTACAAGCTGGACGGTGTGGTCGGAAAGGTAGTGCTTCCCGGACTGATCTCGCCGGCGATCGCGATCGTCGTGGCGATGGTGGGCACCCGGCTGGTGTTCAAGATCACCGAGGGGGTCAACCGCCGCTACCAGGAGGCGGGCTTCCGCTGGGGCCAGATCGGCACCGCGTCCCTGCTCTCCCTGTCCCACGGCACCAACGACGCCCAGAAGACGATGGGCGTGATCACCCTCGGCCTGCTGGCGACCGGCACCTGGACCGATACCCACCAGATCCCGTTCTGGGTGAAGGTGGCCTGCGCGGTCGCCATCGCGGCCGGCACCTACCTGGGCGGCTGGCGGATCATCCGCACCATGGGCAAGGGCCTGATCGAGATCTCGGCGCCGCAGGGAATGGCGGCCGAGAGCTCGTCCGCCGCTGTGATCCTGACCTCCAGCCAGCTCGGCTTCCCGCTGTCCACCACCCACGTCGCGACCGGCTCCATCCTGGGATCCGGCCTGGGCCGCAAGGGCGCCGAGGTGCGCTGGGGCGTCGCCGCACGGATGGGCCTGGCATGGCTCACCACGCTGCCGGCCGCCGCCCTGGTCGGAGCCGTGATGTGGTTGATCGGGCACCTGGTCGGCGGGGTCGCCGGCCCGGTGGTGATCGCGGTCCTGATGGTCGGGGCCTGGCTGTGGATGTGGCTGCACTCCAAGCGTGATCCGATCGGCCACCACAACGTCAACGACGAGTGGGACTCGGCCTCGCAGGCGGACTCCGACGCCGCCCCGATCTCGGAGGTGGTGGCGCGATGAGCCAGGTGATAGCGGCCCTGGACGCTGCGTGGCGGATCCTCGTCATCGGTCTCCTGCTGGGCGCGGCCCTACCGGCCCTGTTCTCGTTCGGCGTGCGCGCCATGGCCTGGGGCGTCGGCGGCGACGCCGAGGTCCACGACGAGGGCGTCATGCCGACCCCGCACCCGGTGGGGCGCTGGATCGGGATAGCCATCTTCGGGCTCGTCGTCCTGGTGGTGCTGCTGGGCCTCAGCTACATCGTCGCCCACGGGCTGGGCTACGACCTCAGCTTCCAGGGCATGCTGCCGGTGCTCGTCCCCCGGGGCTGACCGGCTCCGTCCCCCGCCGTCGCCCGCAAACCGGTTACTGATCGCGGGCCGAGGGCAATATTCCTCGCGTCAGCGATATCTACCGGTTTTCGGGAGACCACCACGCGGGCGGGGTCACACGCTGACCCTGGCGAAGCCGTCCTTGACCCGCTCGATCAACGCCAGCCGCTGGTCGAACGGCAGGAAGGCGCTCTTCGCCGCGTTCACGCAGAACCGCTGCAGGTCGGCGAGCTCGTAGCCGAAGGCCTCGCTCAGCAGGGCGAACTCCCGGCTGAGGGTGGTCCGGCTCATCAAGCGGTTGTCACAGCTCACCGTGACCCGGAACTGCAGCCGGGCCAGCAGCCCGAAGGGGTGCTCGGCGATGGAGTCGCAGATCCCGGTCTGCAGGTTGGACGACGGGCACAGCTCCAGCGGGATCCGGCGGTTGCGCACGTAGTTCGCCAGTTCCCCCAGGGTGCCATCGGGTGCGATGTCTTCGGCCAGCCGCACCCCGTGCCCGAGCCGGGACGCGCCGCACAGCTGCACCGCCTCCCAGATCGAGGGCAGGCCGAACGCCTCGCCGGCGTGGATCGTGAACTCGACGTTGTGCCGCTTGAGGTAGTCGAAGGCGGCCGCGAACCGGCTGGGCGGGTAGCCGTCCTCTGCACCGGCGATGTCGAAGCCGCAGACCGAGTCGTGCCGGTAGGCCACCGCCAGCTCGGCGATCTGCGTGGTCGGCGCGCCGTGCCGCATCGACGTGAGGATCTGCTGGACGAGGACCGGACGCCCCTCGGCCCGCGACTGCGCCATCCCTTCGGCGAGGCCGTCCCTGACCGCCTCCACCGCCTCGGTGAGGGTCAGGCCGCGCTGCAGGTGCTGTTCGGGGGCCCAGCGGGCCTCGGCGTACACCACCCCGTCGGCCGCCTGGTCGAGGACGAACTCCCGCGCCACCCGCCGCAGCTGGTCGCCGGTCTGCATCACCGCGATGGTGTGGTCGAAGGTCTCCAGGTAGCGCACCAGCGACCCGGAGTTCGCCGCGGCGTAGAACCACTCCCCCAGCGCCGCGGGGTCGGTGGTGGGCAGCGGGTGCCCCGCGACGGCGGCCTCCTCGACGATCGTGGCGGGACGCAGGCCGCCGTCGAGATGGTCGTGCAGGGCCACCTTCGGAAGCCGGCGCAGCACCTCGAGGTCCATCACCACCTCAACCCTGCCTGAGGTGATCGAGGGCCTCAGGCCCGAAGGCCTGCGGGAGCAGCTCGGCCATCGTCTGCACCCCCAGCGGGGTGGCGACCTCGAGCGCGGCCCCGCCGTGCTCCCACAGGAGTTGCCGGCACCGGCCGCACGGAAGGATCACCTCGCCCAGCCCGTTGACGCAGACAACCGCCACGAGACGTCCGCCACCGCCGGCGACCAGCTCGCTGACCATCCCGCACTCGGCGCACAGCGCGACGCCGTAGCCGGCGTTCTCCACGTTGCAGCCCGCCACCACCCGGCCGTCGTCGACCAGTCCGGCCGCGCCGACCGGGTAGTGCGAGTACGGCGCGTAGGCGCGGGCGGACAGGTCACGTGCCCGCTCGCGCAGCCCGTCCCAGTCGACCATGGTGGTTCCTCCTGTCAGGACGCCTCACCCTTGCGGTAGATGGCTCCGTCTGCGGCGGGCATCCGCAGTCGCTGCGACGCCAGCGCGAGGACGAGCAGCGTCGCGACGTAGGGGGTCATTCCGGTGAACTCGTTGGGGACCGCGTCGGTGAGCGCGAACCACACCAGGGCGAGCGCCGCCACGACGATCTGGACGATGCCTGCCACAGCCTTGCCGCGGCCGCGCCGGACGAGTTGCCAGATCCCCCAGGCCAGGACCAGCAGCCCGAGCGGCAGCAGGAAGGCGTGGACCACGTCCCCACCACCCCGCAGCCGGATGGCGTCGGTGTAGCCGAACAACATGGCGCCGGCGGCCAGCCCGCCCGGGCGCCAGTTGCCGAAGATCATCGCCGCCAGGCCGATGTAGCCCCGGCCGCCGGTCTGCCCGTCCCGGTAGATGTTGGACGCCACCAGCACCAGGAAGCCGCCGGCCAGGCCGGCCAGAGCGCCGGAGGTGAGCACGGAGATGAACTTCAGCCGCAGCACGTTGACGCCGAGGGTCTCGGCGGCGTACGGCGCCTCGCCGACGGAACGGACCCGCAACCCGAAGGGCGTGCGCCACAGCACCCACCACGTCAGGACGAGCAGCCCGGCGGCGATCAGGACCAGCACGTTGACGCCGGTGGTGACCGCCCGCAGGATGCCGGCGAGGTCGGCCACCAGCCACGTGCCGGACCGCTCCAGCTGCAGCAGCGGCTCTCCCACCCCCGGAAGGCTGAGGTCGGGCAGCTTGGCCAGGGGCGGCGACTGGGTGGGTCCGCCGCCGGGCAGCCCGCTGAAGGTGCGGGCGGCGAGGTAGGCGCCGGCACCGGCGCCCAGCAGGTTGACCGCGACACCGGAGACGATGTGGTCGACGCCGAACACAACCGTGGCGAGGGCGTGGACCGCTCCGCCCAGCATTCCCATGGCTGCCGCACCGAGGATGCCCGCCCACGGCCCGTAGTGGAAGCCGAAGAATCCGGCCCCCCAGGTGCCGAGGATCATCATCCCCTCGAGACCGATGTTGACCACGCCGGCCCGCTCCGACCACAACCCGCCCAGGCCGGCCAGCGCGAGCGGCACCGCCAACCCGATGGCGGCGGCGAGCGCGCCGGAGGAGACCATGT
>JAEYNS010000072.1 GCA_023412435.1 Actinomycetes bacterium
CGGCCGAGCTGGCCGACCAGGTGGTGGCCGGCTCGCGTCCGGCGATCGCCCGCGCGATCACGCTGGTCGAGTCGAGCAAGCCGGCTCACCACGCCTTCGCTGCCGATCTGTTGCGCATTCTGCGACCGCGCGCCGGCAAGGCGGTGCGGGTGGGGATCTCCGGGGTTCCCGGCGCCGGAAAGTCCACCTTCATCGACGCCCTGGGTCGCCGGCTGATCGAAGCCGGCCACAAGGTCGCGGTGCTGGCGGTCGACCCCACCTCGGCCAGGACCGGTGGCTCGATCCTCGGCGACCGCACCCGGATGGGTGAACTGGCGCAGTCCGAGAACGCCTTCATCCGGCCCTCCCCGGCCGGCAGCCACCTGGGTGGGGTGGCCCGCACCACCCGTGAGTCGATGTTCGTCCTCGAGGCGGCGGGCTTCGACGTCGTGCTCGTCGAAACCGTCGGGGTCGGCCAATCGGAGGTAGCCGTCGCCGGCATGGTGGACACCTTCCTGCTGATCACCCTCGCCAGGGCCGGCGACCAGCTGCAGGGCATCAAACGCGGCATCCTCGAGATGGCCGACGTGATCACGGTGAACAAGGCCGACGGGGAGCATGAGGGCGAGGCCCGGGTCGCCGCCCGTGAGCTCGCCGTGGCGATGAAGCTGATCACCTCCGACCCGAAGGCGCCGCGGCCGCCGGTGCTGACCTCGAGATCGCTAACGGGCAAGGGGCTCGACGAGGTGTGGCAGGCGATCCTGGACCACCGGGCCCGGCTCGACGAGGCAGGCGAACTGGAGGCCCGGCGGGCCCGGCAGCAGCGGGAATGGCTCTGGGCGCTGGTGCGTGGCGAGCTCGAGGACGCGCTGCGCAGGTCTGCCCCGGTGGGCGCCCTGCGCGCACCCCTGGAGGCGCTGGTCAGTTCCGGCGAGCTGTCCGCGCTCGAGGCCGCCGAGCAGATCCTCACCGCCTTCTACGCCGATCTGGCCGCCAGGGCAGCCGACCACGCCGCCGTCCCCGAACCCCCGGGCCCGCCGATCGGCTGATCCAACCTTCGCCTCCTGTGGGACCTGGCTGACGTAGCTGTCGGCCAGCTGGCCTATCTGGCAGAAGTTGGAGCCCGGCTCAGGGGGACGGTTCCCCGGCTCAGGGGGACGGTTCCGACCGACTCACCGGGGACAGGGCTCGTCCCGCCAACTTCTGCCTCCTGTGGGGCCCGGCTGACGTAGCTGTCGGCCAGCGCGGCTATCTGGCAGAAGTTGGACGGGCTCAGACCAGGACGAGCTCGAAGTCGCCCTCGGCGGCCAGCAGGTCGCGGTAGTGGGCCAACTGCCCGGGCGTCGGCTCTACCAGCGGCAGGGTGCTCGGACGGACGCCGTGGTGGCGGTATCCGATCAGCTTCACCCGCAGCCGCGGGTCGACCCCGGCCAGCCAGGCCCCGGTGCGGCTGACCAGGTCGTCGGCGTCGTTGTGGCCCGGCAGCATCAGCAGCCGCACCTCGTAGAGCTTCCCGCGCTCGGCCAGGTTGCGGATCGTCGCCAGCACCTTGGTGTTGTCGACGCCGGTGAGCAGGCGGTGGATGTCGTTGTCGAGGCACTTCAGGTCGACCATGGCGGCGTCCATCACCGGGCCGAGGACAACGTCCCAGATCGGGGCGTTGACGTCGCCGTTGGTGTCGACGAAGCAGGTCAGCCGGCAGAGCTCGGGATCGGCCTTGACGGCGAGGAAGAGCTCACGGAGGAAGACCGCCTGGCGGGTCGCCTCCCCGCCCGAGACGGTGATCCCCGACAGGAACGGTGCGGACGGACGGATCAGCCCCAGGGCCTGATCGACCTCGAACCGGCGCGCCTTCGGCGTGGAGTCGTAGCGACAGGTGGCCAGGCACGCGTCGGTGCCGTTGCACCGCGCCTGGTCCCAGGTGACCCGGCCGTCGGCGTCCACCCCGAGGGCACCTGAGCCGCAGGTCGCCACGCACTCAAGGCAATCAATGCACGGGTTGATGGTGTACGGGTTGTGGCAGGCCAGGCAGTCGAAGGTGCACCCCTGCAGGAACAGCACGAACCGGTTGCCGGGACCGTCCACCGCTGAGAACTCGATCCAGTCGGTGACCAGGGCACGGCGCGCCCGTGCCAGCACGGCGCTGGGGTCAGCCACGGCCTGCGGGAGTGAGCTCGACCGCCGTGACGCGCTTGACGGCCCGGGTGGTCACCGTGTGGTTCTGCTCCGCGGTCGCCGCCAGGTAGTCGCTGGAATGCCGCGCGCCGTGGTCGTCGATCCCCACCAGGTCGGACTTGCGAACCAGGTAGCCGGTGATCCGGATGAACTCGTTGGAGTCGAGGTTGAAGGTGAAGTCGCGCATCCCGACCCGGAGCGCCCCCCTGATGATGTCCACCATCGCCTGCGGGTTGGCGACCGCGGTGTCATCGACGTGGAAGATGTCGGAGATCCCGGCCGGGAACAGCGTGTGGTGCGGCGCGCACACCGCGATGTGCGCCCGCATCCCCGGCTCCTCACCGATCGGGATCCGGGTCCCCGCGGTGACGTCCAGATCGAGGTCGATCCCGCTCTGGGAGTGCAGGTAGGCGTAGCCCCCGCCCCCGCCGCAGTACGGCAGCGGACGCCGCCCGACCAGTTCCGCCAGGCGGGTGGTGATCTGCAGCGCGAGGGCGTTCGCCGGCTCGTCGTGGCCGTAGCGGCCCGGCGTCCCCGCCCGCTCGAGCAGCAGGCTCGTCGC
>JAEYNS010000078.1 GCA_023412435.1 Actinomycetes bacterium
GTGCACGGGGTGCTTGGCGGCCTTGGTCGCGATCACCACCTTGTCGCGATTGCCCCGGTGCCGCAGCCACGCGCCGATCACGCTCTCGGATTCGCCGCCGGTGTGTCCCGGCACCCAGGTGGAATACGAGTCGGCGGTGTCGATGAAGTTGCCGCCGCCCTCGCAGTAGGCGTCGAGGATGGCTTCGGACGCAGCTGTGTCCGCCGTCCAGCCGAAGACATTCCCACCGAGGCACAGCGGCGCCACTCTCATCGTTGAGATGCGCTGCATGGCTACACCTTAGGAGGAGAGCTCGAAGTCCACGGTGAGATGGACGAAGAGTTCCTGGGTCGCGTTCAGCTCGACGCCCAGGTCCACCGGCGCCGCTGCCTTCATCGCGTACATCCCGCCGTCCTCCGCGGCCAGCGACACCCGGGGCGACGGCAGGTTCCACGAGTCGCTGATGGTCGTGATCCCGGTGATCTCGGTGCCGGCGGCCGCCGCGACTGCCTCCGCCTTGCGCCTGGCCTTCGCCAGCGCCCGCGCGGTCGCGTCGATGCTGGCCTCGAAGGAGTCGAACACCCACTCCAGCTCGCGCAGTTGCAGGTTCGACTGCCCTGCCACCACGCCCAGCAGCGCCGGCAGCTGGCTGGTCTCCGCGGCGATCGCCAGCAGGTACTCGGCCAGGCTGCGGCCCAGCACGCCGGAACGGGTGTCCAGCCGGATGCCGGTCACCTCGATCGCGTCCTCGCTGATCCCCGCGTCGGCCAGCGCGGCGACGAGCGAGCGGACCTCGGCGGCCTGCTTGGTCGCGGCGTTGCCGAAGACTGTGGAACTGCCTTTGACGCTGACATGGACGCGGGCGGAGCTGGCGTCCACGCGGACGGAGTCATCGACGCTGATGCGCAGGATTCCCATCGCCCCAGCGTATTGGCCGCGTGCTCCCGGCGTCCCGCCCGGCGCGCCCGGATTGGACCGGCGCGCTGGCAGCGGATCGGCTCGAGGTGCCACGATGGCGCATGAGCTTCATGAGCCTTGACCTGTCAGAGCGGATCGCCCTGCTGGAGGCGGAGGGCCGCGAACTGGTCCTCGACTCCTTCACCCACGCCGACGCCTGGCGGCTCGGTTGCCGGCTCTACGAGCTGGCGCTGGAGCGCCGACTGCCGGTGGCCGTCGACATCCGCCGCGGCGAGCAGCAGCTGTTCCACGCGGCGCTGGAGGGCAGCTCGGCCGACAACGACTCGTGGCTGGCCCGCAAGGCGGCCGTCGTCCGGAGGTTCGACGAGCCGTCGCTGCTGGTCGGTTACCGCTTCGAGGCCAAGGGCCGCGAGTTCAACGCCTACACCCAGCTGCCCTTCCAGGAGTTCGCAGCGCACGGCGGCGCCGTCCCGATCCGGGTCCGCGGCGTGGGCACGGTCGGCACCGCCGGGGTCTCGGGCCTGGCCGGGCACGAGGACCACGCGCTCGTTGTCCGCGCGCTCCGCGACCTGGTGGAGTGACCCGGCAGCCTCAGATGCTGGCCACCGCTGCCTGCTCGATCGGCAGGCCGGCCAGGTAGCGCCCCATGAAGGCGTCGAAGCCTGCGACGTCGGCGGGGTCGGGCTGGGCGGTCTCCAGGGCTGCAGCCGCGAACACCTCGCGCGCCAGGAAGTCGCCGAGGCTCTGGCCGGGTTCGCCGTCCTTCATGAACGCCGCGAGCACCGCGATGCCCCAGGCGCCGCCCTCGCCTGCGATCTCGCCGACCGTCACCGGCGCCTTGATCGCGGCCGCCAGGAAGCGCTGGGCCACGCCACGGGTCTTGAACAGCCCTCCGTGGGCGAACATCGAGTCGAGCTGGACGTGCTCCTCGTCCAGCAGGATGTTCATCCCGATCCGCAGCGTCGCCAGCGAGGCGTACAGGTGGGTCCGCATGAAGTTCGCCAGCGAGAAGGTGCTGTCGGGGGTGCGGACGAACAGCGGACGGCCCTCGGTCAGGTGCGTGATGTGCTCACCCGAGAGGTAGTTGTAGGCGAGCAGGCCGCCGGCGTCCGGCTGGCCCTCCAGCGCGGCCCCGAACAGCGTGCCGAAGACTGTCGAGCTGTCGGCCTGCGCGCCCAGCGCGGTGGCGAACTCGCGGAACAGTCCTGCCCAGGCGTTCAGCTCACTGGCGCCGTTGTTGCAGTGCACCATGGCGACCAGGTCGCCGGCCGGAGTGGTGACCAGGTCGAGTTCGGCGTGCCGCCGGGACAGCTCGCCCTCGAGCACGATCATCGCGAAGATGCTGGTGCCGGCCGAGACGTTGCCGGTGCGCGGGCTGACCGAGTTGGTGGCGACCATGCCGGTGCCGGCGTCGCCCTCCGGCGGGCACATCAGGACCCCGGGCTGCAGCGTGCCGGACGGGTCGAGCAGCGCGGCGCCGGCAGGGGTGAGCCGCCCTGCGGTCTCGCCGGCCGGGAGCACCGTCGGCAGGATGTCGAGCAGCTTCCAGCCGAACCCGCGGTCGGCGACCAGGTGATCGAACTGGTCCACCATCGTCGCGTTGTAGGTGCCGGTGGCGATGTCGATCGGGAACATGCCGGACGCGTCGCCCACGCCCAGCGCCTTCTCGCCGGTGAGCTGCCAGTGCACGTAGCCCGCCAGGGTGTTGATGTGGGCGATCGAGCCGACGTGCCCCTCGCCGCCGAGAACGGCCTGGTAGAGGTGGGCGATGCTCCAGCGCTGCGGGATGTTGTGGCCGAACAGCTCGGACAACTCCTCGGCGGCCTGGCCGGTGATCGTGTTGCGCCAGGTGCGGAACGGGACGAGCAGCTCGCCCTCGGCGTCGAAGGCGAGGTAGCCGTGCATCATCGCCGAGACACCGATCGCGCCGACCACCTCGAGGTCGACCCCGTACCGCTCCGTGACGTCGGCGGACAGTGAGGCGTAGCAGGCCCGCATTCCCTCCCAGACCGCGTCCAGGGAGTAGGTCCAGATCCGGTTCACGAACTGGTTGTCCCAGTCGTGGGCCCCGGTGGCGATCGGGGTGTTGCCCGGCCCGACGAGGACCGCCTTGATCCGCGTGGAGCCCAGCTCGATGCCGAGCGCGGTCTGCCCTGCCTCGATGGCCCGGCGGGCGTCCACAACCTGGTTGTCGATCGACATTGATCCTCCTGCTGAGAGCGTCTCGCGGGGTGCCCTGGCACCCTGCGTGAACGGTAACACCGCGGCCACCCGGCACGCCTGCGGCGTCGCTGAATCCGAGCGGGGAGAATGGGGGAGTGCCTACCTATCGTGACGAGGCGGTCGTGTTGCGCACCCACAAGCTGGGTGAGGCCGACCGGATCATCACGATGCTGTCGCGCCACCATGGCAAGGTCAGGGCGGTGGCGCGGGGGGTGCGCCGGACGTCCTCGAAGTTCGGTGCGCGGCTGGAACCCTTCAGCCACGTCGACCTGCAGTTCGCGACCGGACGGACGCTGCACGTCATCACCCAGGCCGTGACCCTCCACCCGTACTCCGAACCACTCAGCCACGACTACCAGCGCTTCACCTCGGGGCAGGTGATGATCGAGACTGCCGACCGGCTGGTCACCGAGGAGGGCGAGCCGGCGGTGCAGCAGTACCAGCTGCTGGTCGGCGCGCTGCACGCCCTCACCACCGGCACCGCGGACGGTCCCCGTCCCGGGGTGATGGTGATGGACGCCTACCTGCTGCGGGCGGTCGCCCTGGCCGGCTACGCACCCAGCCTCGACTCCTGCGCCCGCTGCGGGGCCCCCGGCCCGCACGAGGCCTTCTCGCCCGCCTCCGGGGCATGGTCTGCCGGCAGTGCCGTCCCCCCGGCAGCGCCCAGCCCGACCCCGACACGGTCGCCTACCTCGCCGCCCTGCTGACCGGCGACTGGGTGGCCACCCGCGGCGTCGGCGAGGCCGGCGTGCGGGAGGGCAGCGGGCTGGTGGCCGCCTTCGTCGGCTGGCACCTCGACCGGACGCTGCGCTCGCTGGGCCACGTCGACCGGTGATCCCTAGTCATCGTCCTCGAAGGTGTTGACCGCGTCGGGGTGCTCGGCCATGTACTCCATCGCCGCGATCAGGCTCTGGGCGTCGTAGGGACCGACGTGGCGCTGGCCACCGACGAAGAAGGTCGGCGTGCCGCGCACCCCGCTCGCGACGCCGCTGGCCACGTCCCGGCGCACCCGGCGGGCCAGCTTGTCGTCCTGGAGGTCGCGCAGGAAGCGTTCGGTGTCCAGACCCAGCTCGGCGGCGTAGCCGACGATGTCCTCGAACTCGAGCTCGGACTGGCGGGCGAACAGCAGTTCGTGCATCTCCCAGTACCTGCCCTGGCGCGAGGCCGCCTCCGCTGCGACTGCGGCCAGGTCGGAGTGCGGGTGGACCTCGGTCAGCGGGAAGTGTCGGGCCACGTAGCGCACCCGGTCGCCGAAGTGCTCGCGGACCTCCTTGGTCACCCCCGTCGCCTGGGCGCAGAACGGGCATTCGAAGTCGAGGTACTCCACGAGGGTGTACTCGGCGTCGACATTGCCCCGGATGTGGTCGCGGGCGGGGTCGACCGGATCGCTGAGCAGCCGCGGACGCTCCGCGTCGCGTTGCCCGAACAGCCGGGCCGCCAGGCCGAACAGGGCCCAGCCCAGCCCGGTCGCCAGCACCACCGAGAGCAGCACGCCGACCGTCGCCTGGTCGCGCAGCCCGGGGTCGTCGAAGGCGAGTTCGATGATCAGCAGGGCCACGGTGAAGCCGATCCCGGACAGGGCGCCGCCGGCCAGCACGTGGCCGCCGCCCACGCCTTGCGGGAGCGTGCCGAGCCGCAGCCGCACCGCGCCGAGCGCGCCCACCCCGATGCCGATCAGCTTGCCGAACACCAGCCCGCCGGCGATGCCCCAGGTCACCGGGGACGTCAGGGCCTCCGCCAGCACCCCGCCACGCAGGTCGACCCCGGCGTTGGCGAGGGCGAACACCGGGACCACCACATAGCTCGTCCAGCCGTGCAGTGCCTCCTGCAGCCGCTCGTTGACGCTGATCGTGCGGTTCAGCAGGTCGCGGGTGGCCCGCTGGACGCCCGGCAGCGGCGACTGCCGGAAGGCGCGGAAGCCGGTGGCGGCGGCGTCCACCCTCGCCCGGCTGGGTTCGGCTGCCGGGATGAGCAGGCCGGCGAGCATGCCGGCGATCGACGCGTGCACGCCCGAGTCGAGAGTCGACAGCCACGCCAGCGCCACCAGCGCGAGGTAGGGAGAGGCGCGCCACACCCCGAGCCGGTCGAGGACCACGA
This sequence comes from Actinomycetes bacterium, assembly GCA_023412435.1. Taxonomy (GTDB): domain Bacteria; phylum Actinomycetota; class Actinomycetes; order Propionibacteriales; family Propionibacteriaceae; genus Propionicimonas. The sequence continues at coordinate 5,218 of JAEYNS010000078.1, forward strand.
GCCCGGCGATCGCAACCACCGCCACGACCAGCGGCGGGATACTGATCTGGTCGGTGTAGGCGAACCCGATCACGCTGACCGCGACGATGTCGTCGATCACGGTGAGGGTCAGCAGGAACACCCGCAGCTGGGTGGAGACCGCCGGCCCGACCAGCGCGAGCACGCCGAGCAGGAAGGCGGTGTCGGTGCCGATCACTGCGCCCCAGCCGTGCGCCGCCTCCCCGGCAGGGTTGAGCGCGAGGTAGATGGCGGCGGGCACGACCATGCCGCCGATGCCCGCTATCAGCGGGACCACCACCTGGCGGCGCTCGGTGAGCTCGCCGACGGCGAACTCGTGCCTGACCTCCATCCCGATGACGAAGAAGAACACCACCATGAGCCCGTCGTTGATCCAGTGGTGGAGGCTCATGCTCACGCCCACCTCGCCTGCCATCAGGCTGACCTGGGTCTGCAGCAGGTCGGTGTAGGCGCCGGACCACGGCGAGTTCGCCCACAGCAGCGCGATCACCGCCGCCGCGACCAGCAGCCCTGCGCTGCCCGCCTCGGTCTTGATGAACCGCAGCAGCGGGGACGGGGAGGACGGGCCGGCGTCCCCGGGGGCAACGCGGCTCCTGGGTGCCGTGGCGAGCTCGGTCATGCCACGCTCCTTCGGTCGGACGGCGGCGGCGGCGGGCAGGTGGCCTCCGGCCTGCTCGGTAGGGTGAACGCGTGCTCGCCATCTCAAGATTCCGCGTGCCCGCCGAGCGGGCGGCCGGATTCGTCGAACGGTCGCGCGCGGCGGTCGACTTCTTCGCGTCCTGCCGGGGCTGCCTGGCCGTCGACCTGCTGCAGAACCTTGACGACCCCGAGCTGTGGACCATCACCTCCCGCTGGGTCGACGTCGGCTCCTACCGGCGCTCCTTCAGCGGGTACGAGGCGAAGCTGGTCCTCGTCCCGCTGCTGAGCGAGGCGATCGACGAGCCGAGCGCGTACGCCGACCCGGCCGAGGTGGGGCAGAACCTGCCGCGCTCGCTAAGCTAGGCCGACTTGTGCGTTGCCAGCCGGGCAACGCCGTGCGACAAGGAGCACACACGTGGCAAGCCGCCTCGACAACGTCATCACCCTCACCAAGCGCCGCGGGTTCGTCTACCCGTGCGGCGAGATCTACGG
>JAEYNS010000274.1 GCA_023412435.1 Actinomycetes bacterium
GGGTCGACGGGTCGGGCGCGGGAGCCGCCGTGCAGGACGCAGACGCGAGCGCGAGGCCGACCGCCAGCGCGACCCCCCGCACGCCACGCAGGGTCGACGTCTGTCCGGCCACCTGGTCTCCGCTCCCCCGGCTGTTTGATACCGCACCATGGTGCCAGTTCGGATGGGCCGAAGTATGGGTACACCCTGAGAGTCCACCCGGAGCGCCGACTTCGATCCGGGATCGGGTGGCAGCCCCTGCACCTGCGACGGAAGGCAATCGCCGTGACCGAGAACACCAAGGACCCGTGGAGCGAGGACGAGGCCGAGAAGGCCGGCTCCACCGAACAGCACTACGGGAACCTGTCAGTCGAGGACGACGCGGAGGGCACCGTTGATCCCGCCGACCTGGCCGGCACCGGGGACAGCGAGGACGACGGGGGTCCCCAGAACCCCTGAGGTCGAGGCTCAGCTGTTCCAGCGGATGATCGCGGCCGACTCCTTCTCGCGGCCGAGGATCGAGACGCTGGCGACCTCGAGCGGGAAGCTCTGGCCGAAGATGATCGGGAAGTCGAGCCAACACAGCGCGAGCACGCGCGACGCGTGACCGTGGCCGAAACAGATCGCCCGCTCGACCCCTGAGGCTCGCACCCTGGCCACCACCCGGGTGAGTCGTGCACGCACCTCGTCGGCCGACTCCCCGCCGGGGCAGCCGTTGAACCAGATCCGCCAGCCCGGCCAGCGCTCGCGGATCTGGCTGCTGGTCAGGCCCTCGAACTCGCCGTAGTCCCACTCGACGAGATCGTCGTCCGTCTCGAGGTCGGTGAACCCGGCGAGTTCGGCGGTGCGGCGGGCGCGCAGCCGCGGACTGGACAGCACCAGCCCGAAATCGGTGGGGTCCAGGCGCTCGCGCAATGCCTCGGCCTGCTCGACGCCGGACGGGATCAGGTCGAGGTCGGTCACCGAGGTGTGGCGGCCGTTGCTCGACCATTCGGTCTGACCGTGTCGGACGAGGTACAGCAGGGTCATCCCGCTCCCCCTTCGGTGTCGGCGGGCGATGCCCGGTGCGCTCCAGCACACCGCAGCCGGTCCGTCAGGTCAACCGGTACGGCCCACCTGGCAGGCGCGCGGCCCCGAGCTCAGGAGCGGGAATCCGCCCGGGTGACGAAGTCGGCTACCTCGTCGAGCATCTCCGCCAGGTGCTCCGGCTGGCCGGTCCACACCTGGCGCGCGGTAGGCAGCCCGGCCAGCACCATGGTTGCCGTCAGGTCGTCGATCGCCATGCCGCGCGGCGCCGGACGAGCGGCGATGGCCGCCGCCCGCGTCCGCTGTTCGGGAGTGAGCCCCGCCCACCACGCCTGCAGGCTCGTCTCGTCGGTCACGGGACGATTGTGACGGATCTGGGCATCTCCCGCTGCGGTCACGCCACCACCGGCCGACGCGCCGGGTGGGTCTCCCTGGCCCCGAGCCACGGCAGAGCGGCGAGCAGGGTGATCGCACCGGTCGCCCCGAACGCCAGCGGGTAGCTGCCGAAGTCGACAAGCAGTCCGGTGAGGAGCGGGCCGAGGATGGACCCGAAGTCCTGCGCCATCTGGAAGGCGGCCAGCGCCGGACCGCCGTTGCGTTCCCGGCCCACCACGTCGGCGAGCGAGGCCTGCTGGGCGGGGTTCAGCAGTCCGGCGCCGATCCCGGCGACCACCGACAGCACGACCAGCACAGTCAGGTCGGGAGCCAGCCCGGTGGCCAGCGTCGCGACCCCGGAGACCACCAGTCCCGCCAGGATGAACGGCTTGCGCCCGGTCTCGTCCGAGCGTCGTCCGGCGACCGTGAGTCCGACGGCGTTGCCGGCGGCAAAGACCGCGAGCGCCGTCCCCGCCACCCACGGCTGCTGGCCGATCATCGCGGTCGCGAACAACGGCAGGATCGCGTTGCGCACCCCGAAGTTCGACCAGCCGTTGGCGAAGCCCGAGCCGAACGCCGCGCGGTAGGCGCTGTCCCGCCACGCCTCGGCGGTGGTCAATACCGGCAAGGAGGGGCTCCCCGGCGCCTGCCGCAGGGAGGCGCGGCGCAGGAAGCCGGCGACGATCCCGGCCGCCACCAGCAGCGCCACCGCGTAGACCAGGAACGGCACCCCCAATCCAAGCCCGCCGAGCAGGCCGCCGACGACCGGACCGCCCACCCCGCCGAGCAGGAAGGCGGTGGCGTACGCGGAGGCGACCCGACCCCGGATCGACGGCGGCGCCAGACGAACCAGCAGGGCGACCGCAGAGACGGTGAACATGGTCGACCCGATGCCGCCGAGCCCGCGGAAGACCAGTAGTTGCCAGTAGTCCTGCGCGAAGGCGGTGGCACCGGTCGAGATCGCGACGATGACCACCCCCGTCAGGTACACCGGACGCTCGCCGAGCCGGGCGATCAACCGCCCGCCGACCGGGGCGAAGACGAGCCGGAAGAAGGCGAAGGCGCTGACCACCACGCTGGACGCGAACGCCCCCACGCCGAAGCTCTGGGCGAAGGACGGCAACACGGGCGTGATCAGGCCGAACCCGAGCGCGATCACAAAAGCCGCAGCGATCAGCACCCAGATCTCACGGGGGATCCGCGGCGGCAGGTCACGAGTCGCGCCGTCGGTCTGGTCCCCCATGGTCAGCCAGTATGCCGAGGACCAGGGGGTGCCGGACGCTGCCGCGCCCGGCTGCCGTCCGCCGCGGTGCGCGGCTCAGCGAACCTTGTACTTCTTCGACGTGGCCGACACGGTTGCGTAGCCCGACCGGGACACCGTCACCTTGACCGAGATCTTGCTGCCCTTGTCCTTCGAGGTCAGCTTGTACTTCGCCTTGGTCGCCTTGGAGATGGCCTCACCGTTGCGGTACCACCGGTACTTGACGCTCGTCGCGCCGGGCTTCCAGGCCCCGTTGGAGGCCTTCAGCGTGGCGCCCTTCTTGAAGGTGCCGGAGATCCGCGGCGAGGAGGACTTCACGAACCTGCCGGACGCGATCTTCGCGGTCGCCGCGCTCGTACTGAACGCCGTGCGCCCGAGGAACTCCGCGGTGACCCGCAGCGAGATGGCGGTGCCCTTGTCCTTGGCCGTGAGCACGAGGCTCGCGCCGGTGGCGCCGCTGATGGCCTTGCCATTGCGCAGCCACTGGTAGGAGTGGGTGGCTCCGTCGGCTCCGGACGGCTTCCCGGTCAGGCGCTCACCGACGCGCCGCACGCCCGAGATGGCCGGTACCTCCAACCGGGTCACCGGGTTGGGCACGATAGTCACCGGCTGGCTCGTCCTCAGCACCTGGTCGCTCTCGAAGCTGACTGAGCGGCTCACCGAGAACTGGTGGCCGATGTCGGCCTCGTCGATCCGTACTGTCGGGCCGATCTCGATGGGTTCGCCGTCCCGAAGCCACTGCACGCTGTCTGTGCCGAAGCTGGGCGGGAACGAGGCCCGCAGCGTTCCTCCGGGCATCGGGTCGCCCTTGATCACGGGGTTGGCGACGCTGGCGGTGAAGGATTCGTACACCGTGACGGGGTCTGTGGTCACCGGTGCGGAGATCCCGAGGTAGCTTGCGATGACCCTGGCCGCCACCGCCTTGCCGGCATCGGAGGTGGTCAGCGTGTAGGTGTCGGCGGTGGCGTCCGGGATCGGCGTGCCGTCCCGGAGCCACTGGTAGCTGTAGTCGATACCGTCCGCGCCCTTGGCCTGGACGGTCAGGGTCCGGCCGACCAGGTGGATGCCGCTGGTGGACAGCCTGACCTTGGTCACCGGGTCGCCGAGCAGCGCGCTGAGCGCCCCCGGAGCGTTCAGCACGCCCGCGCCGCACCGCACCTCGCTGCAGCCCGGCAGCGGCGTCGCGGTCTTCACGAGGAGTTGCTGGAGCCGGGACGGGGTCAGGGTGGAATCGTGCGCTTTCAGCAGCGCTGCCACCCCTGCCACGTGCGGTGTCGCCATCGAGGTCCCGGCCATCCCCAGGTAGTGGGGGGCGCCGGGCGCCCTGCTGCCCTGGTTGGAGGTTGAGATGACCCAGTCGTTCGGCTCCGCCGCGTTGTCGCCGGCTCCGCCGGGCGCCGCGACCGTGGCCGGGTAGCTGAACGTTCCGTAGTTGCTGTACGGCGCGCGATCACCCCCGAAAGTGGTCGCCGTGACCCGGATCACCTTGTCGCAGCTGGCCGGCATCGTCATGCTGAGCGGCTCGTCCTCGTTGCCGGCGGCCACCACCACAGCGACACCGCGGGCGACCGCCGCGTTGATGGCGTCCTGCAGGGCGACCGAGCAGGAGCCGAAGCCACTCAGCGACAGATTGAGCACGTCGGCCGGGGTCGGGTTCGCGGGCACGTCGGTGACCGGCAGTCCTGCCCCCCAGCGAATGGCAGCGATGATGTCAGCCTCGGAGCCGCCACAGCGACCGAGTACCCGGACGGCCTGGACCTTCGCATCCGGGGCCACCCCAGCCACCCCGATCCCGTTGTCGCGGACCGCCGCGATGGTGCCGGCGACATGGGTGCCGTGCCAGGACGAGCCCTCACCGTCGCAATAGTCGCCAGGGTCGGCCGGGTCGGGGTCCCAGGCATCGCCGTCTCCGGCCTGGTCAAGCTGGGAGACGAAGTCGTAACCGGGAAGCAGGTTGGCTGCGAGATCAGGGTGGGCGGTGATGCCGGTGTCCAGGACCGCGACGATGGACCCGGCACCGGTGGTCACCGGCCAAGCCACCTCGGCATTGACTCCGAAGTGGCTGGGGCTTCCCTTCCGCAGGTTCCACAGATAGGGGTAGTAGGTGTCGTTCGTCCCGGCGGGCGTCAACGTGGCGGCGGGCTCGGCCGCCCTCACCTGGTCGGTGTCCGCCGCCTCGTCCCCGATCCGGACCGCCTGCTCGGCAGTCAGGGTCTGGTCGAGCGTGACGGCGACCGTCCTGTCGGTGATCGGCATGATCGCGACGATCTCGGCCCCGGCGATCTCGCCGGCCGCGTCCGCCACCGCCGCCGCTGCCGCCTGCTCCGGATCGCGCTGGTCCGCGTCGAAGGTCACGATGATGGTGTCGGTGTCCCGGGCGAACTCCTGCGCCGGCAGATCGTGCACCCCCAGCGGTGGGGGCGGCGGCGTGGGCGTCCCGGCGTGCGCGGTGGTCGCGGGCAGCAGCAGGGCAGCTGCCAGCGCTGCGACGGCGGCGCGTCGTCCCATCCTGCGTCTCTCCTACCCCCCGGTAGACCAGATCCTGCCATCCCGCGGGCTGGACGGCGAGCCCATTCCGCCCCGCGGCGCGTCCGATCTGTGGGACCCTGCCCGGGCTGCAGCCGGCGGCGCCCCTCTCGGACCGCGGTGGCCGGGCTGGAATCCCTCGTCAGGCGGAGTTGTCTCCTGTCGACCGTTGATCCGAGGAGGTCGGTGGGGACTTCCTGCGTCCGCGTGCGCGTCGACCAGTGGCGAGGGGGATGATCAGGCCGATCCCGAGCAGCACGAAACCGGCCGACAGGGTGAGCCATTTGCCGGCGGTGAACAGCGGCGCGAGCTCGGCGAGCACCGGCGTGGGGGCCGGGTAGCGTGCCATCACCGTTGCGGTGCAGATGTTCTCGGCGTAGTCCAGCATCACCGCGACGACCGGCAGCAGGGCCACCCTTCGCCAACGACTCCCAGCATCCGTCGCCCGCGCCCAGACCCAGGCCAGCGTCGTCAGCAGGAACGCCCCGTACACGATCGGCCAGACGACATCGAACGTCACGCGTGCGCGGACGTAGGCGGCGCGACCGTCTCGCCCCCACGCCTCGGCGGCCGCGTACAGGTCGCCCGGGCTGTACCACACGGACGTGTCCGGGGCGGCGTAGCGGTCCGTGTAGAAGGCCCCGGCCTCAGCCTGGGCGGGCAGCACGAGCGCGGTGAAGATCGCGAACAGCACCACCGCGCCCACGGCCATCCACCCCCGCACGCCGCGCGCCAGCCGCTCGGCAACCCGCTCCACCACGCTCATCGCACCCGGCTCCCTGTGGCGGCAGGTCACTCCGCTCGGCTGACGACTGTGCTGTGACGCAGGACGCGCGGAATCTCGGCAACCTGGTCGACGATCGAGATGAGTTCCTCCAGCGCTGAGGAGTCAGCGGAAGAATCCACCTCCACGGTGTACTGGATTCCGGTGGAGGACCAGGAGTCCGAGAAGCCGCCGTCGGCGCGCACCCGTACCCCGTCCAGCTGGATGCCCAGACCGGCGGCCTCCCGGAACAGGTCGTTCAGGACGCAGGCCGCCACCGCGGCGTGGAGGAGATGCGCCCCCGTGAAGCTGGTCGACAGATCCACCCCGCCGGCCGTCCAGCGATGATCGAGGTGCACGACACCTCCAGCCGGCTCGCCGCGGAGGCTCCCGGCCGCACACACCACTTCGAAGTCACCCATGGGCCCTACCGTGCCCGTGCACCCGGGCGACCGCAACGGGCGCACCGGTATTTCGGCACGGTCCACGGGTGCGCCGCCAGAGTGCCGGTTGGCTCGACAGTGGCCCGGGCCGCCGTGGAGCTGACGCGGCGCGGCTCTCTCCTCTGCCTCCCTGGGACTGGCGGCGACGATCAGCGCGGCGTCCAGGCGTCGGCTTTCGCGATGTTGGCGTCGACGGCGCCGACTCCGTCGCCGGGCAGGCGGGCCTGGCTGGTGTACTGCCAGATCGACCAGCCACCCCGTCAGATCCAGGGCCCGACCCGCGGCTCGGACTCGGGGATGCGGCCGTTGTCGGTTCCCCAGGAGGCCACCCAGAGTCTCGCGATCCGGGCAACGTCGGCCCATGCGTAGTACCAGCCGGCGGTCTCGATGGTGGTGTTGGCGCTCATGTACACGTACAGATTGGCGTGGTAGCCGTCGCTGGTGAGCTGGTGGCGCACGGCGGTCAGGAACTCCAGCGCTTCATCGGGGGTCCAGTGACGCAATTCGTGGCGGTAGGTGGTGCCGTCATCGGTAGTCAGCCTCCGGGTGGTGCCCTGCTCGATGTCCAGCACGAGCGGGTCCGTGCTGTGCCGGCTGTAGTTCCCGTGCTTAGTCAGCCAGGAGACGAAGAGGGTGGCCGACCGGGTGGGGGTGTTGCCGCCGGCGAGCAGCCCGCCCGGCGTGGTGTCGATAGAGGCGAGCCAGCCGTTGAACCAGTAGTGGCCCAGCGACAAGCCGGCCTCCGTGGCCGCGCGGGCCAGCGTCGGGTAGGCGCAGTCCCTGGTGGCAGGGACCTGCTTCGTCCTGCCGGGCTTGCCGGTGCACACATCGGTGTACTCGTAGTTGATCGGACGGTCCCCGCTGCCGGTCCGAAGGATCGTGAACCCGTCGTTGCCAGTCCAGGCCCTGACGGCGGAAAGGCGGATCCGGCCGCGCGGCGTGTGCTGGTAGGCGGACAGATCGAGGCCCTGACGCAGCCCGCTCAGCCCGAAGGCCCGCTCGGCGTCCCTGGCAGGAGTGTTGGTCGGTCTCACCACCGTCAGGGTCGCGACCTTCGAGGTGACCCGGCCGTGCTCTCCGGTGACCCTCACGCGGAACTGGGTACCGGTGCGCCAGTCCCGGGCCCGGGCGGTGTACTTCGCGGATGTGGCACCCTTGATGGCCCTCCACTTCCCGGTCTTCCCTGCGCGCTGCTGCCAGGCGTAGGTGAGCTTGCGTCCGACCGCCTTGACGGCGAAGGTCGCCTTGGTGCGGATGCCGTAGACGCCGATCGTCGCGTCGGTCAGGTCACCGACTATCTCTGTCACCGTCGGTTCCGGTGGTGCGGGGGTCACGGACTGCGTGGGCTGCGGGTCCCTTGTCGGCGTGGGTTGGGGAGCCTTGGCCGGGCTGGTCGTTGTGGCGGACGGAGGCTGTGCCGGGGACGGAGGCGCGGACTGATCGGTGATCGCGCAGCCTGCGAGCAATCCGAGGACCAGGACGCCCGCCAGCCCCGCCGTCGAGCGGCGGTTCTCACCCATGGTCCGGCCCTCCCCCGCGCAGATTCGGGCCAGTCTATCGGCGGCCGTGACACCGGAATCGGGACCGGCTGGGTACCCATCCCCCCGGACCGTGGCGCCCACGTCCGCCGGGCCGCTCGAGACGGACGCGGATCGTTCGGCGACCTTCCCAGGGCGACATTCTGGTGGTATAGCGGACTTGTACGCCGGTGGTGCGCCACGGGCGAGCGGAGCGGGCGATGTCGAGGGTCGGCAATCAGGTCGCGCGTTGGGATCGGTACTTCACCAGCGCGGATGCCTTCCTGCTGTCGGGAGCTCTGTTCTTGTTGTTGCTCGGGGTCATGGGGCTCGTGTTCACCGAGCCCTCGATCGCCTCGCAGGTGTTCAGCCTGGTGACGTTCGTCGGCTCGGTGGTGGCGGGCGTCGTGCTCGCGTGGGTTCTGCACGGGCACCAACTGCGAGGCAGGACGTGGATCGGCATGCTGATCGGTGCTGTCGCCGGCGGCGTGCTGCTGGTCCCGGCCTTCTTCGCGCTGTTCACGTTGGCCCAGTTCGTCCCGTCCCCCTTCCCGCAGGAGGGCCCCTGGGGCGCGGTTCTGCTTCTGTTGGCCGTGGTGATCGTCTTCCTGGCGTTGCCGACCTATCACGCCGTTCGTGATCTCCTGACGCGGACCGGGGACCTGCGGGTCGCGGGCGTCCGCCTCGGCACTCTCGCGGGCATCGTGGCTGCCGTTGTCGTCACGACCGTGATCGGTGGGGAGACCGCCGAAGCCGGGATCTTCATGGTGCCCGTCGCGGCAGCAGGGGCCGTGTCCGTGACCAGCATCTCAGGGTTTGAGGCCTGGCGCTCCCGGCGCCCACGGGCCCCACAGTCGCCGTGACCGAGCCCTCGACCGCGAGGCACGGCTGGCGCCGACGGGTCACCTTCGGCAGGCGGAAGCATGGCCGGGATTGCGCGACCAGGAGGCGGCCTGGAGG
>JAEYNS010000096.1 GCA_023412435.1 Actinomycetes bacterium
GCGGACGCCGGCGAGCACCGCCGGCCAGGCCAGCGGCGCCTCGATCTCGGTGAGCAGGCGGAACCGGCCGGCGCCGTCCACCCGCGCCGCCCTGATCACGTCCGGGTCGACGTGGCGCAGGCCGAGCACGCTGGAGACGAGGATCGGGAAGAACACCATCAGCGTGCAGAGCAGGATCACCGGCCACAGCCCGTACCCCACCCACAGCACCAGCAGGGGTGCCAGAGCGATGGCGGGGATGGCCTGGGTGGCGCCCAGGAAGGGCTGGACGCCCGCCCGCACCCAGCGCAATCGGTGGATGGCGACAGCCAGCGGCAGCGCGACGGCGGCGCCGAGCAGGCAGCCGCCGAAGGCCTCGGCGAGGGTGAGCCCCAGGTAGGGCCACAGCGTGCCGGAGCTGAGGTCGTCGACCAGCCTGGCACCGACAGCGGCCGGGGTCGGCAGCAGGTACTCGGGGATCGAGCCCAGGCTGGTGGTCAATCCCCAGCCGAGCAGCAGGACCGCGGCGAGCAGCACGGGAGCCGTGACGGTGATCCCCCGCCAGGGCTGTCGCTGTGTCATCTGTCCTCCGGTCCAGACGTGGACCGGGGTGCGTCAGAAGGCACCCGGCAGCGCATGCTGTCGAGCGCCCGTGCTGCCTCCCATCCGGACTTTCACCGTCGGCGCTGGAATTCCACCAGCTCAACCGGGCCGCAGCAGCGGACCGGGTCGCGGACTGTCACCGCCGGTTCGGACTTACACCGACCCCGGAGCACGTTCGCCGCCCAGCATAGCGCGAGCGGGCCTGCGCCACGGCAGTTCGAGAGAGCCTGCCCGCTGGCTCGATCCCATCACGCGGGGCCCGTCCGCGGTGCGAAAATGTCACCGCACACCGCCGGCCGGCGGTCGACTGGGCGCCACCCCGCGCGCCAGAGAGGATGCGTCCGATGCGCGTCGCCGTTCCGTCCGAGGTCAAGAACCACGAGTACCGGGTGGCGATCACACCGGTCGGGGTGGCCGAACTGGTCTCCCATGGCCACCAGGTGTTCATCGAGTCCGGTGCTGGGCTGGGGTCGTCCATCGCCGACGCAGACTTCGCCTCCCAGGGAGCGACCATCCTGCCGGACGCCGACTCGACCTGGGCGGCCGGCGACCTGGTGCTCAAGGTGAAGGAACCCGTGGCCAGCGAGTACCACCGGCTGCGCGACGACCTGGTGCTCTTCACCTACCTGCACCTGGCCGCCGACGAGCCGGGGCTGGACGCGCTGCTCGCCGCCGGCACGACGGCGATCGCGTACGAGACCGTCCAGTTGCCCAGCGGGCTGCTGCCGCTGCTGTACCCGATGTCGGAGGTGGCGGGCTGCCTGGCGCCGCAGGTGGGAGCGCACGCCATGATGAAGGCGCAGGGCGGCCGCGGGGTGCTGATGGGCTGCGTCGGCGGAGTGGCGAACGCCAAGGTGGTGGTGCTCGGCGGTGGCGTCGCGGGCCAGAACGCCGCAAACGTCGCGCTCGGGATGGGTGCCGACGTGACCATCCTCGACACCGACCTGGACAAGCTGCGGACCACCTTCTGGCGGTACGAGAACCGGGTGCACGGCATCGTGTCGAGCAGGCTCTCGGTGCGCGAGCAGGTGCTGGCTGCCGACATGGTGATCGGAACCGTCCTGGTGCCAGGGGCGAAGGCGCCCAAGCTGGTCACCAACGAGATGGTCGCCGCGATGAAGCCCGGCTCGGTGCTGGTCGACGTCGCCATCGACCAGGGCGGCTGCTTCGAGGACTCCCGGCCGACCACCCACGACGAACCGACCTTCCAGGTGCACGACTCGGTGTTCTACTGCGTGGCGAACATGCCGGGGGCGGTGCCGAACACGTCCACCTGGGCCCTCACCAACGCCACCCTCGCCTACGCCCTGCAGTTGGCCGACAAGGGCTGGCAGCGGGCGCTGGCCGATGACCCCGCGCTGGCCAAGGGCCTGAACACCCACGCCGGGCGGATCACCTACCCCGCCGTGGCCGACGCCTTCGACCGGGAGTTCACCCCGCTCGCCGAGGTCATAGCCTGAGCCACCCGTCCAACTTCTGCCAGATAGCCGACCCGGCTGCCACAGCTGTCACCCGGCAGCCCCAGCCGGCAGAAGTTGACGCGGCCCCTGCGCCGCGGCCCGGCACGCTTCAGCCCCGGCCGGGCCCTCCCCGTCCAACTTCTGCCAGATAGCCGACCCGGCTGCCACATCTGTCACCCGGCAGCCCAGCCGGCAGAAGTTGGACGTTGCCAGGTTCAGCTGTGCCGGGGAGGATCAGGGGACGGACCCGCCGACCAGGAGGTACCGATGCCGAGCTTCCGCACCGTTCTGCAGTCCACGGGTGGCAACAACGTCGGGATCGTGGTGCCCGACGAGGTGGTCGCGTCCTTCGGCCGCGGCAAGCGGGTGCCGGTGGTGGTCACCATCGACGGCGGCTACAGCTACCGCAACACGACGGCCTTCATGGGCGGCCAGTTCTGGCTGAGCTTCAACGCCGAGACCCGCCGCGCCACCGGACGCGGGGCAGGCGACGAGGTGGAGGTGACCCTCGAGTTCGACGACGCGCCCCGGACTGTGGACGCCCCCGAGGACCTCGCCGCCGTCCTCGCGCATGACCCGGTCGCCGCCGCTGCCTGGGAGAAGCTCTCCTACAGCCGCAAGTTGGCCCACGCCACCGCGATCGAGTCGGCCAAGGCCTCCGAGACCAGGGCCCGTCGGGTCGCCTCCGTGCTCGACGGACTCCGGGGCTGACCTCACCAGCTTCTGCCTCACAGCGCCGCCGGCCGACACACCCGTCAGCCAACCCCGGTAGCCGGCAGAAGTTGGACGGGTGTCAGCGCGGCAGCGGCTCGGACTGGCGTGGCGCGACCACCGGACGCCGGACGCCAGACGCCGGGGCGTGGTTCTTGTGGGCGGTGGCGACCATCAGCTTGATCCGGTTGAGCTGGTTGACCTCGGAGGCACCGGGGTCGTAGTCGACCGACACCACGTTGGCCTGCGGGTAGCGGCGCCGGAGTTCGGCGAACATCCCCTTGCCCACCACGTGGTTGGGCAGGCAGGCGAAGGGCTGGGCGCAGATGATGTTCGGCGCCCCCAGTTCGATCAGCTCCACCATCTCGGCGGTGAGCAGCCAACCCTCGCCGGCACGGGTCCCGAGCGAGATGATCCCGTCCGCCTTGGCCGCGAGGTCCTGCATGGACGGCGGCGGGTCGAACTTGCCGCGGGTCCGCTTCAGCGCCCTGATCACCGGCGTCTGGTACTTCTCGATCAGCCACATCGCCAGCTTCTTCACATGGTGCGACCGTGGCCCGATCCCGAGGGTGTCCCACTGGTACTGCGCCGAGTGCAGGGGCATCAGGAAGAACGGCAGGATGCCCGGCAGCACCGCCTCGCAGCCCTCGGCCTCGATCACGGCGACGGCGTGGTTGTTGGCGTCGGGGTGGAACTTGACCAGGATCTCGCCGACCAGGCCGACCCGTGGCTTGCGCGGGATGTCCCGCAGCGGAAGCTGGTCGAACTCGCGCACCAGGCTCGCGACCAGCCAGCTGTACCCCACCGAGCCGCCGAGCGTCGCGCTGTAGCCGCCGTGCTGCAGCCACTCCTGGCAGATCATGTCCCAGCGCCGGTACAGCGCCTGCGCAGTGCCCGGCACCGCTTCGTAGGGACGCACCCGCAGCAGCACCGTCTGCAGCAGGTCACCCAGCACGAAGGACATCAGGGCGGGGTGGGCCATCGCGGGGGTGAGCTTGAAGCCGGGGTTGGGCTCGAGCCCCTGGACGCTGATCGCCAGGACCGGCACCTGCGGGTAGCCGGCATCGGCCAGCGCCTTGCGCAACAGCCCCGCGTAGTTGGTGGCCCGGCACATCCCGCCGGTCTGGGTGATGCCGACCGAGATCCGGTCCGGGTCGGCCTCACCGGAGCGGATCTTGTTCACCAGTTGGCCGACCACCATGATCGCCGGGAAGCAGGCGTCGTTGTTGACGTACTTCAGCCCCACCTCGATGTCCTCGGCAGAGGCCTTCTCCAGCAACTCGACGTTGAGACCGGCCCGGCGCAGCGCAGGCATCAGGAGCCGGAAGTGGATCGGCGCCATCTGCGGGGCGTAGACGGTGTGGGTGTCGCGGGCCTCGACGGTGAACAGCTGGCGCTCCCCCAGCGGGCCCACGGTCGACACGGTGGCGGAGCCGCGCCGCTCGGCGGCGGCTGCCTTCATCGACCGGAGCCGGATCGTGGCAGCCCCGAGGTTGGAGACCTCGTCGATCTTGAGGACGGTGTACACGTCGCCGGCCGCCTCGAGGATCTCCTGCACCTGGTCGGTGGTGACCGCGTCCACGCCGCAACCGAACGAGTTCAGTTGCACCAGGTGGAGGGACGGGTCGCGGCCGACGACCGCCGCAGCCTCGTACAGGCGGGTGTGGTAGGCCCACTGGTCGCGCACCCGGATCGGACGGGCCAGCACCGGCGTCCCCGCGTCGATCACCGAGTCCTCGGAGAACACCCCCATTCCCAGCCCGTTGATGAGCGAGGGGACGCCGTGGTTGACCTCGGGGTCGGCGTGGTAGGGACGGCCGGCCAGGACGATCCCCTTCACACCGTGCTCGGTGAGGTAGGCCAGCCCGCGCCGCCCCTCCTCGCGGATGTCGGCCTTGAAGCGGGCGTCCTCGGCGAAGCCGGCCTCGACCGCTGCGGCCGCCTCCTCGGGGGTCACCGCCCAGTCGGCGAAGACCTCGACGAGCCGGGACGCCAGCTTGACCGGGTCGTTGAGGTTGAGGAACGGGGTGAGGAAGCGCACGCCCGGCTCCTGCAGCCGGCGCAGGTTCTTGTCCAGCACCTGCGGGTAGAACGCCACCACAGGGCAGTTGAAGTGGTTGTCGGCGGGGTCTATCGCCTTGGCCTCCAGCGGCACGCACGGGTAGAAGATGGTGCGAATCCCCTTGTCCAGGAGCCATTCGAGGTGACCGTGGGCGAGCTTGGCCGGATAACAGACGTTCTCGGACGGGATCGACTCCATGCCGCGCTCGAACAGCTCGTGGCTGGACCGTCCTGAGATGGTCACCCGGAACCCCAACTGGGTGAGGATGGTGAACCACAGCGGGTAGTTCTCGTACATGTTGAGCACCCGCGGGATCCCGATGTCACCCCGGGTGGCCTTGTCATCGGTGAGCCGGCGATAGGCGAAGGTGCGGCGGTACTTGTAGTCGAACAGGTTGGGCAGTTCCGACTTGGGCGGCACCTTCTCGGTGCTGGCGCCGCGCTCGCAGCGGTTGCCGGAGACGTGCCGGGTGCCGTCGGCGAAGGTCGAGATGGTGAGCTGGCAGTGGTTCTGGCACAGCCGGCAGGTGTCCAGGACCGTGGCGACACTGAAGCCGTCCAACTCCTGCGGGCCGATGACCTGCGACTGCTCGCCCAGCGGCCAGTTGCGCTGCGCCGTCAGCGCGGCCCCGTAGGCGCCCATCAGCCCGGCGATGTCGGGACGGACCACCTGCGCCCCGGTGAGCAGCTCGAAGGCGCGCAGCACCGCGTCGTTGAGGAAGGTGCCGCCCTGGACTACCACCTTCTCGCCGAGCTGGGAGGCGTCCTTGAGCTTGATCACCTTGTACAGCGCGTTGCGGACCACCGAGTAGCTCAGGCCCGCCGAGATGTCGGCAGGGGTGGCGCCCTCGCGCTGCGCCTGCTTGACGGAGGAGTTCATGAAGACCGTGCACCGGCTGCCGAGGTCGACCGGCGAGCGGGCCGCGAGCGCGGACCGGGCGAAAGAGGCCACGTCGGTGCCCATCGTCTGCGCGAAGGTCTGCAGGAAGGAGCCGCACCCCGAGGAGCATGCCTCGTTGACCGCTATCGAGTCGATGGCACCCGCCCGGATGCTGAGGTACTTCATGTCCTGACCGCCGATGTCGATCACCGACGTCACCCCCGGGCTGACTCGTTCGGCGGCCCGGTAGTGCGCCATCGTCTCGACCTCACCGTCGTCGATCCGCAGCGCCGCCCTGACCAGCCCTTCGCCGTACCCCGTGACGCAGGCCCGCGCCAGGTAGGCCCCGGGGGGCAGCTGCTGGTAGACCTCGCGGAGGATCCGGACGGCCGCCGCGACCGGGTCGTTCGAGCCCTCGTAGTGGCTGAACACCAGCTGGTCGTCGCTGCCGAGCACCACTGCCTTGATGGTGGTCGAGCCGGCGTCGATACCGAGGAAGAGCGGCCCCGAGGTGTCGGCCAGCCGACCCTGGGCGACAGTCGCGCGGGCGTGGCGGACGTCGAACTCCGCTCGTTCGGCGGCATCGGCGAACAGCGGACGGAGGCGGTGCCTGGCCAGCGGGATGGTGACCGCCGGACGCAGCCGGCGCAGCAGGTCGTCGGGGCGCTGGGTCTCTGCGTGTCCGGTCGGCCGGGCTCCGGGACGTCGGGCGCCGGCCAGCAGGGCCGCCCCGATCGCGACGTACAGCTGCGCGTTCTCGGGAGTGGTGAAGGAGGTCACCTGGCCGCCGAGGGCGCGCTCGTAGGCCGTGCGGAGCTCCGGCAGGAAGTGCAGGGGTCCGCCGAGGAAGACCAGGTTGCCCCGGATCGGATGGCCGCAGGCCAGGCCCGAGATGGTCTGGGTGGCGACTGCCTGGAAGACCGAGGCCGCCAGGTCGGCGTGCGCGGCACCCTGGTTCAGCAGCGGCTGCAGGTCGGACTTGGCGAAGACGCCGCAGCGTGAGGCGATCGGGTAGAGGTGCTGGTACCGGGCGGCCAGGTCGTTGAGGCCCGCCGCGTCGGTGTGCAGCAGGGTCGCCATCTGGTCGATGAAGGCGCCGGTGCCACCGGCGCAGGTGCCGTTCATCCGCTGCTCGGGGACGGGGCGGAGGTAGGTGATCTTGGCGTCCTCGCCGCCCAGTTCGATCACCACGTCCGCCTCAGGGACGAACCGCTCGATCGCCTCGGTGGCGGCGATCACCTCCTGGACGAAGTCGACCCCCAGCAGCTCGGCGATGGTCAGCCCTGCCGAACCGGTGACGGCGGTGTGGAAGGACCGGTCGGGGAAGCGGTCGGCGACCTCGCCGAGCAGGGTGCCGAGCTCGCCGCGCACGTCGGCGTTGTGCCGGCGGTAGGCGGCGTGGACGAGTTCGCCGTCGTCGAGGACGACGGCCTTCACCGTGGTGGACCCGATGTCGAGCCCCAGCGAAGCCACCGCCATGCACTCCTCCTGAATCCGGCCGCAGCCGTCAGGTTAGCGTTCCACTACGCCGTGTAGTGCTCAACCCCGGGATCCGGCCCACGGCTGCGGTGCGCGTCCGGCAGGCCCGGCGCTTGCCGGGCGTGCAGCGCACGTCTAGCGTGACGAGAAGAGGAGGTCGCCATGGAGTACCTGCTGCTGGCACTGGCCGCCGGCGCGATGGGCGCCGGCTGGTGGTGGCTGGGGAGGCGTCGCAAGGAGTTGCTGGGCGGCTCGGACGACCCGGCTTCGCTGATCCCGCCTGCCGATCCCGGGCCACCCGAGGTGTTCACGAGAGAGTCACTGGTGAGCCGGCCGCGGCGCTTCGACCCGACCGCCTGGGACGACAGTCCGGGAGGCGACACCGCCGAGCCCGCCGACACCGACGACCTTCCCACCCGGTTCGACAGGTCCTACCTCGAGCGGGCCGGTCGCAAGCCCTCTGCCCCATCGCCCGCGGCCGACCCCGTGCCGGACCCCGTCGGGACGGTGA
>JAEYNS010000129.1 GCA_023412435.1 Actinomycetes bacterium
CCAGCAGGGCGGCGGCGGCGTAGTGCTGGTTGCCCGAGTGCCGCAGCGCCTCGACCCGGCCGAGATCCGGTTTGAGAACGATGTAGCTGCCCACCACCACCAGTGCTGCCAGCACGATCGGGTTGAACGCCGAACGGGGGATGTGGAAGGCGACCAGCGCGCCCGCCGCAGAACCGCCGAAGGCGGCGAGGGCCAGCGGGAGCGCCGTGCGCAGGTCGGGTCTGACCCGGCGGTAGTAGGTGATGCTCGCCATCGAGGTGCCGGCGATCGAGCCGAGCTTGTTGGTGGCGAGCAGCTGGACGGGGGCTGCGGTCGGGAAGGCAAGCATCAGCGCGGGCAGCTGGATCAGCCCGCCGCGGCCCACCTCCGCGTCGACGGCTCCGGCCAGGAAGGCTGAGGCCACCAGCAGCAGGAGGGCCTCCAGGCCGAGTTCAGGCACCGGTGAAGCCTAGTGGCAGCCGGTCAGCCCAGCGCGGCCCTGACCTTCGCGGCGACAGTGGCGCCGTCGGCCCGTCCGGCGGCGCGACCGTTGACCGCCTTGATGATCAGGCCCATCTGCTTCATCGTCGGGGCGGCGCCGAGGCCTGCCGCCGCGGCGGCCACCTCCTCGGCCACCAGCGCGTCGAGCTCGGTGTCGGTCAGCGCGGCAGGGAGATAGGCCTGCAGCACCGCGGCCTCGGCGAGTTCCTTCTCCGCCAGTTCCGGACGGTTGCCGTCGGCGTACGCCGTGGCGGAGTCCTTGCGCTTGGCGACCTCACGGGTGACGACCTTCAGCACCTCGTCGTCGCTGAGTTCGCGGGCGACCTCGCCGGCGACCTCCTCCACCTGGATGGCGGCCAGTGCCATGCCGAGGGTGTTCTTGGCCAGCTCGTCGCGGGCCTTCATCGCCGCCACCCTGTCCGCTCGCAGCCGGTCCTTCAACTCCGCCATGTGTCCTCCTGATCGACGCGGCCCATTGTTCCACGCCGTCCTCGGTAGTCTTGGCGGCCACCAGCGGGAGGAGGCACCAACGCATGTCCGTCGCAGCACCGGACGCCGGCTCGGTCGGCGTCGTGGAGACAAGGCACGTCCGGTTGTTCACCGCCGACGAGCCGCTGCGCATGGAGTCGGGTGCCACGCTGGGACCTGTCGACGTCAGCTACGAGACCTACGGGCGGCTGAGCCCCGCGGGGGACAACGCCGTGATGGTCTGCCACGCGCTGACCGGGGACGCCCACGCCGCCGGGTACCACGACGGCGCGCGGCGTCCGGGCTGGTGGGACAACCTGATCGGGCCGGGCAAGCCACTGGACACCGACAGGTTCTTCGTCGTCTGCGCCAACCTGCTCGGCGGCTGCCAGGGCACCACGGGTCCGTCCTCGGTCGACCCGGCCACCGGACGCGCCTACGGGCTCGACTTCCCGCTGCTCGCGATGCGGGACCTCGTCGAGGTGCACCGCGCCCTGATGCGCCACCTCGGGGTGGAGCGGTTGCTGGCCGCGATCGGCGGCTCGCTCGGGGGGATGCAGGTGCTGCAGTGGGCTCTCGACCACCCCACGGAGCTCACCAACGCCCTGGTGATCGCAGCCTCGAGTCGACTCAACGCTCAGAACATCGCGTTCTCGGCGGTGGCGCGGCGGGCGATCATGACCGACAGGTTCTTCCGGGACGGCCGCTACGCCGAGGAGGGCGTCAGCCCGGCGACCGGACTCGCGATCGCCCGGATGATGGCGCACATCACCTACCTGTCGGAGGCGGCGCTGGATTCGAAGTTCGGGCGGGAGCCCAACGAACGCCGGCCGCCCGGCACCCTGGGCGGGCCGGGCTTCGGGGTCGACTTCGCCGTCGAGAGCTACCTGGACCACCAGGGGCAGGCCTTCCTTGAGCGGTTCGACGCGCTGAGCTACCTCTACCTGACCGGGGTGATGGACTACTTCGACCCGTTCTCCGGTGAGGACGCCCTGACGGCGGTCCGCCAGGACCCGGTGAACTGGCTCGTGCTGTCGTTCGAGTCGGACTGGCGCTTCGGCACCGACCACTCCCGACGGATAGTCCGCAAACTGGAGCAGGCCGGCCAGCCGGTGACTTTCCGCGAGATCCCGTCGACCTGGGGCCATGACTCCTTCCTGTTGGCGGTGGAGCCCTACCACGCGACGGTGCGAGCCTTCCTCGACCGGGCGCTCGAGGAGGGGCTGCGATGACCCTGCGCAAGGACCTGGCGCTGGTCGCCGACCTCATCCCGGAGTCGAGCCGGGTCCTTGATCTCGGCTGCGGGTCGGGCAACCTGCTGTTCCACCTGATGCGCGATCGCCACTGTCGCGGCACGGGGGTCGAGATCGACGCCGACATGGTGCTCGCCGCGATCCGGCTCGGCGTGCCGGTGATCGAGCTGGACATCGACCGCGAGCTGGACGGCTTCGCCGACTCCTCCTACGACGTCGTGGTGCTCTCCCGCACCATCCAGACGGTGCGCTACCCGGACCGGGTGCTGCGGCACATGGCACGGATCGCCGACCGGCTGATCGTGTCGGTGCCGAACTTCGGCTGGTACCGGCACCGGCTGCAGCTGCTGACCGGTCGGCTGCCGATGGGCAAGGACCTGCCCTATTCGTGGTACAACTCGCCGAACGTGCGCTACACGACGCTCCACGACCTGCAGCTGCTGTTCGACAAGGTCGGTCTGGTCGTCGAGCGGACGATCCCGCTGAACGTGTCCGGCGACCCGCTGCGACTGCCGGCCCGATCGGGGAATCTGCTGGCGTCCTCGGCGGTCTACGTGCTGCGCCCGGCCAGGGCCTGAAGCAGCCGGTCGGCCGAACCGCCGAGTCCGAGCGTCTCGGCGAGGGCTGTGAAGCCCTTCGGGTCGGCAGCGGCGTCCGGCAGCGTGAGGTCGAGGTCGGGCAGCGGCACGTCGGTGGCCACGCCCACCACGGCGCGCGCCGGACCCAGGTAGTCGACAGCTTCTGCCAGCCGGCGGCTGACCGAGGGCGCCAGCAGGCCCCGGTCCGCCGCCTCGAGGATGCCTTCCAGGGCGCCGTACTTCGCGATCAGGGAGGCCGCGGTCTTCTCGCCGATCCCCGCCACCCCCGGCAATCCGTCGGAGGGGTCGCCGCGCAGCACCGCGAAGTCGAGATAGCCGCCACCGGTCACCCCGTACTTCGCGGCGAGCCAGGCGTCGTCGACGCGGTCGTGCTGGGCGACGCCACGTCCGCAGTACAGCACCCGCACCTCGCGGGGGTCGTCGACGAGCTGGAAGAGGTCGCGATCACCGGTCACAATGTCCACCGGTACCGTCGCGCGGGTGGCGAGGGTGCCGATCACGTCGTCGGCCTCGTAGCCGTCGGCGCCGACGATCGGCAGTCCGCAGGCCGCGAGCACCTGCACGATCAGCGGCACCTGCCTCACCAGGTCGGCCGGCACCTCCTCGACGTCGCCGTGGGCGACCCGGTGCGCCTTGTAGCTCGGCACCAGCGCCACCCGCCAGGCCGGGCGCCACGAGTTGTCCCAGCAGCACGCGAGCTGGGTGGGGGAGTACTCGGTGACGAACCGTGCGATGAAGTCCAGCAGCCCGCGGACGGCGTTGACCGGGGTGCCGTCGGGGGAGCGGATCGTCCCGGGAACCCCGAAGAAGGCACGGAAGTACAGCGAGGCGGTGTCGAGCAGCATCAGCCGCGGCGATGGCATGGCTCATCCTGCCATGCGCATATGCTCGCCCTCGTGATCGAACGGCTGGCCGGACTCCGTCTGGGCGTGCGGGTCGGCTTGGCCGTCGCGGTCGGCGTGCTGACAGCGCTGGGCTTCGCGCCCTTCGGCTGGTGGCTCCTGCTGCCCCCCGCCGTCGGAGCCTTCTCGCTGCTCGTGCTCGGCGCCGCCTCGCTGCCGCAGGCCCTGCTGCTGGGCCTGGGGTACGGCCTCGGCTACATGGGCCTGGGCCTGAACTGGATGCGGGCCATCTTCTTCGAGGCGATGCTGGGACTCGTCCTCGTCACCGCGCTGGTCTACGTCCTGCTGGCCGCTCTGGTCTGGGCGGTGCGCCGGCTCGCGGCCTGGCCGCTCGCGGTCGCGGCGGCCTGGGTGATGGTGGAGGGGCTCATCTCCCGCTGGCCGTTCGACGGCTTCAGCTGGATGCGGCTCGGCTACACGATGACCGACAGCCCGCTGGCGGGGCTCTACCCGCTGGTCGGGGTGGCCGGGGTCGGCTTCGTCGTCGCCCTGCTCGGGCAGGGGCTGGCCTGGATCGTGGACCGCCTGGATCGTCGCCGGGTGCTGGGCCTGGCCGCCACGGTGCTCGCCACGGCGGCGCTGGCCGCTTCGGGCGCCGCCATCCCGGCAGGGACGGCGACCGGTGCCACCACCACCGTCGGCTGGGTGCAGGGCGGCGCCCCCGGGGGCGGCGTGTACGGCATCGGGCCGCCACGCACCACCACGAAGAACCACCTGGCGCAGACCCGCGCGCTGTTCGACGAGGTCGAGGCGGGACGGCTGCCCCGTCCGGACTTCGTGGTCTGGCCGGAGAACGGCACCGACCTCGACCCGTACCACGACGCCGAGACGGCGGCGATGCTGCGCCAGGCGCTGCAGGTCGCCGGCGTTCCTGTCCTCGTCGGCACGATCCTTGACGGCCCCGGCGTGGACGAGCGGCAGACCGCAGGCCTGTGGCTCGACCCTGCCCGGGGGGAGTTGGATCGCTACGTGAAGCGCGGCATCGTCCCCTTCGGGGAGTTCGTCCCGCTCCGCGACGTCCTGCTGCCCCTCGTTCCGGTGCTGCGCTACGTCGGCGCGCAGTCGGTAGCCGGTACCGAGCCCGGCGTGATCACGGCGCGGCCGGCCGGTGCGGAGTTCCCGCTCGGCATCCTGATCTGCTACGACGTGTCCTTCGACCACATCGTCTACGACACGGTCCGCCACGGCGGCGAGGTGATCGTGGTGCAGAGCAGCAACGCGATGTACCAGGGCACGGGGCAGATCGACCAGCAGTTCGCGATCACCCGTGCCCGCGCCGCCGAGCTGCGCCGGGAGGTGCTGGTGGTGACGACTAGCGGGGTGTCGGGGTTGATCGGGCCCGACGGCAGCGTCGAGTTCCGGGTCGGGGAGCCCACGGGGGCCTCCGGAGTGGTGGAGTTGCCGCGCCGCCCCGGGCTCACCCCGGCCGTGCAGGTGGCGCCGCTGATCGAGCTGACGCTGGCGCTGCTCACCCTCGTCCTGGCCGGGATCGGCCTGCTCCAGCAGGGACGCCGATTCCTCCCGGCTTGGCGCCGGCTGGCAGACTAGGGACGCCCCGAACGTCGGAGGATGGAGAAGCTGTGTCGCTCGACCGCGT
>JAEYNS010000140.1 GCA_023412435.1 Actinomycetes bacterium
CTCGGCAGGGGGGGGGCTGCGGACCGGGGGGTCGGGGCGGGCCAGGCCCGCCCCGACCACCTCCAGCGCTTCCGCTTCACCCTGCACAGCGATGCCGGCAGCGCACCGGTCTCGCTCCAGGTCTCCGGTGCCCACCAGGTCGGCAACGCCCTGGCGGCGGCCGCCGCCGGGCTCGTGCTGGGACTGGACGTCGACGCCGTCACGGGCGCGCTCAGCACGGCCGCGCCCGCGTCCCGCTGGCGGATGGAGGTGGGACGGCGGGCCGACGGCCTGGTCGTCGTCAACGATGCCTACAACGCCAACCCCGACTCGATGCGCGCCGCCCTCGAGGCGCTCGCCGGGATGCGGCAGCCCGGAGGTCGGCTGCTCGCGGTGCTCGGCGACATGCTCGAACTGGGTGAGACCGCCGAGGCCGCCCACGCCGCCACCGGCGAGCTCGCCGCCCGGCTGGGCGTCGAACACGTCGTCGCGCTCGGGGACTTCGCGGCCACCCTCGCCGCGGCTGCCCGGGCCGCGGGTGCCACCGCCACCGTCGCGGAGGATCGTGAGGCCGCCCTGCACGCGGTGGCAGAACTGGCCACGCCCGGCGATGTGGTGCTCGTCAAGGCGTCCCGCGGGCTAGCGTTGGAGTCGGTGGCAGAGCGGCTGTTGGCACAGGGGCAGGAGGACCTGACGTGAGAACCATCCTCCTGGCCGGCGGCGTGGCGGTGGTGATCACCCTGCTCGGCACCCGGTACGCGATCCGGTTCCTGGTCAAGCACGGCTACGGCCAGTTCGTCAGGGACGACGGCCCCACCACCCACCACACCAAACGCGGCACCCCCACGATGGGCGGCCTCGTCATCATCTTCGCCACCCTGCTCGGCTACGCGATCTCGCACCTTGCCACCTGGACGCCGCCCACGGCGAGCGGCCTGCTCGCCCTCGGCCTGTTCACGGCGCTCGGCCTGGTCGGACTCGCCGACGACTGGATCAAGATCTCGCGGGCTCGCTCCCTCGGCCTGCACAGCACCGCCAAGCTGGTGCTGCAGACCGCGATCGGCATCGGCTTCGCCATCCTCGCCTTCCAGTTCCCCGACGCCCGGGGTCTCACCCCGGCCAGCCAGGCCGTCTCGTTCCTGCGTGACCTGCCCTGGCTGCAGCTGCCGCTGTGGCTGGCGGTGATCTGGATCGTGCTGCTGATCTCGTCCTGGTCGAACGCCGCCAACCTGACCGACGGTCTCGACGGGCTCGCCGCCGGCGCCGCCGCGATGGTCTTCGCCGCCTACACGATCGTGAACGTCTGGCAGTACAACCAGTCCTGCGCCTGGGCCGACGCCGGACCCCAGTGCTACGAGGTGCGCAATCCACACGACCTGGCGGTGGTGTCGATCGCCCTGGCGGGGGCCTGCTTCGGCTTCCTGTGGTGGAACGCCAGCCCCGCCAAGATCTTCATGGGCGACACCGGCTCGCTGTCGATCGGCGGGGCGTTCGCGGCGCTCTCGATCCTCACCCGGACCGAGCTGCTGATGCTGGTGATCGCCGGGCTCTTCTTCGTGATCACGATGTCGGTGGTGCTGCAGGTCGGGTGGTTCAAGCTCAGCCGCGGCAAACGGTTGTTCAAGATGGCGCCGCTGCAGCATCACTTCGAGCTGGTGGGGTGGCGGGAGGTGACGATCACCATCAGGTTCTGGATCGTCTGCGGACTGTGCGTCGCCGTCGGCCTCGGCCTGTTCTACGGCGAGTGGGTGATCGGCCTGTGATCGACTGGCTGCCCACGGCCGACCGGCTCTCGCCCTGGCAGCAGGTCCGCGTGGTGGTGGCAGGGCTCGGGGCGTCGGGGTTCGCTGCCGCCGACGGCCTGCTCGACCTCGGCGCCGCTGTCACCGTACTCGACGAATCCGACAGCCAGGGCAATGTCGAGAAGGCGACCCTGCTGGAACACCTCGACGTCACCGTGCGGCTCGGTCCCGGAGCCACCGCGACGCTGCCGGAGGGCGCCGACCTGGTCGTCACCTCGCCGGGCTGGCGGCCGTCCGCCCCGCTGCTGCGGCAGGCGGCGCTGCGAGGCGTCCCGGTCTGGGGCGAGGTCGAACTGGCCTGGCGGATGAGCCTTCCGGACCGCGCGGTGCCGTGGCTGGCGGTCACCGGCACCAACGGCAAGACCACCACCGTCGGCATGCTCGAGTCGATCCTGACCGCCGCAGGGCTCACCACCACCGCCGTCGGCAACGTGGGCCGCCCGATCGTGGAGGCCGTGCTCGACGAGGTCAGCTACGACGTCCTCGCCGTCGAGCTGTCCAGCTTCCAGCTGCACTGGACGAACTCGCTGTCGCTGCACTCGGCCGCCGTCTTGAACCTCGCCCCTGACCACCTCGAGTGGTACGCCGACCCGGCCGGCTGGCCGACCGGGGTGACCGACCCGATGACCGCCTATGTCGCCGACAAGGCCCGGATCTACGAGCGGGTGCAGCGGTCCTGCGTGTACAACGTCGCCGACCCCGTCACCGAGCGGCTGGTGGAGGAGGCCGACGTGGTCGAGGGGGCCAGGGCGATCGGGTTCACCCTCGGCACCCCCGCGCCGTCGATGCTCGGCATCGTCGACGACCTGCTGGTCGACAGGGCGTTCATCGCCCAGCGCCGCGACTCGGCGATCGAGTTGGCCAAGGTCTCCGACGTGGTGCCGTACGCCCCCCACAACCTCGCCAACGCGCTCGCCGCGGCGGCGCTGGCCCGTTCCTACGGGGTGCCGCCGCAGGCGGTCGGGGAGGGCCTGCGCCGGCTCCGGATCGGTGACCACCGGATCCAGCAGGTGGCCGAGCGGGACGGCGTCCGGTTCGTCGCCGACTCCAAGGCCACCAATCCGCATGCCGCGGCAGCCTCGCTCGCCGCCTTCGGATCGGTGGTCTGGGTGGCAGGCGGCCAGGCCAAGGGAACCACCTTCGACGACCTGGTCACCCGCTTCGCCGACCGGCTGAAAGGCGTAGCCCTGTTGGGGGTCGACCGTCAGGTGATCGCGGACGCGTTGGCCCGACACGCTCCCGATGTCCCGGTCTTCCTCACCGACGCGGTCGATGATGGGGCAATGCAACAGGTGGTGGCATGGGCGGCGGGCCGGGCTCAGCCCGGCGATGTCGTGCTGCTCGCGCCAGGTTGCGCCAGCAAGGACATGTATCCCGACTACGCCGCCCGCGGAGACGCCTTCGCCGCCGCGGTGGCAGCCCTCGGCAGGACCTAGAGAAGGAGGCCAGGAGCCAGTGGCGATCCTCACTTCCCCGCTTACGGATCGCCGCGGGCAGTCGTCGCTGACCGGTCGGACGACCGAACGCCGGCGCAGTCTCGTGGTCGAATGGCTGGGACACCCACAAGCGAGCTTCTTCCTCGTGCTGGCCCCCACCGTGCTCTTGCTCGCGCTGGGCTCGGTGATGGTGCTGTCGGCGTCCAGCGTGTACGCGCAGGTGCAGTTCGACGACACCTACTACTTCGTGCGGCGGCACGGCATGTTCCTCGTCCTGGGCGGCGTCGCGGCCTGGCTGCTGGCCACCAGCCCCGTGCAGCGACTCAAGATCTACGGCTGGCTGGCGACGGCCGGCGCCGTCGTGCTGCAGCTGCTGACCTTCACCAGCCTCGGCTGGGCCAAGAACGGCAACAAGAACTGGGTCGAGCTCGGCGTGCTGGGACGGATCCAGCCCTCCGAGTTCGCCAAGCTCGCGATCGTGCTGTGGGGCGCGGACCTGCTGTCCCGCAAGTACGACCTGCTGCACCAGCCCAAGCACCTGCTCGTCCCGTTCGTCCCGGTGTCCGGGGTCCTGATCGGTCTGGTCATCCTGCAACGAGACCTCGGCACCGGCATGGTGCTCGGCGCGATCGTGCTGGCGGTGCTGTGGTTCGTCGGCGCGTCCTGGAAGGTGCTCGGCTCGCTGGTGGCGATCGTCGGCGCCGCGGTCGGCGCGCTCGTGCTCACCTCGTCCCACCGGATGACCCGCATCCTCGGCTTCTTCAACCCCGAGCTCGACCCGCTCGGCGTCAACCACCAGCCGATCAAGGCGGTGTTCGCGCTCGCCTCCGGCGGTTGGTGGGGGCTCGGCCTGGGTGCCAGCCGGCAGAAGTGGGGTGGCCTGGTCGAGTCGCACACCGACTACGTGCTGGCGGTGATCGGCGAGGAACTCGGTCTGGTGGGGACGCTGTCGGTGCTCTCGCTGTTCCTCGTCCTGGGGTACGCGGGCTTCCGGATCGCGATGCGCTCCGACATCCTGTTCTGCCGCTTCCTCGCCGCCGGCGCCACGTCCTGGCTGATGATCCAGGCCCTGCTCAACATCGCCGTCGTGCTGCGGATGGTGCCGGTGATCGGCGTCCCGCTGCCGCTGCTGTCCTACGGCGGTTCGGCGCTGGTCGCCAACCTGTGCGCCATCGGCCTGCTGCTGGCGTGCGCCCGTCAGGAACCACAGGCAAGGGCCCTGGCGGGCCGCCGGACCCGGCGCCGCCAGACCAGGGTGACCGCCGTCGTGCCGGGCCGCCGGTAGCCTGTCCGAAGTGAACATCGTCCTCGCCGGCGGCGGCACCGCGGGGCACACCTCGCCGCTGATCGCCACCGCCCAGCAGCTGCAGCGTCTCTCGCCCGGCGCGTCCCTGCTCTGCGTCGGCACCGCCCGCGGGCTGGAGACCCGGGTGATCCCCGACGCAGGTCTCGAGCTCGCGCTGATCCCGCCGGTGCCCCTGCCGCGCCGCCTCACCCCGGAGCTGTTCGCCGTCCCGGGACGGCTCCGCCAGGCCGTCCGGGAGGCAGGTGACATCCTGCGTCGGCACAGCGCTGACGTCGTGGTGGGTTTCGGCGGCTACGTGTCGATGCCGGTCTACCTGGCGGCACGCCGGGCGGGGCTGCCGATAGTGATTCACGAGCAGAACGCCGTGCCAGGGCTGGCGAACCGGGTGGCCGCCCGGTTCACCCGCCACGTGGCGGTGTCCTTCCCCGACACGAAGCTGCCGCATGCCCGCTACCTCGGGCTGCCGGTGCGCGAGGCCATCGCAGGCCTCGACCGGACGGCCGCAGCCCCGGACGCCCGGCGATCCTTCGGGCTGGGCGGCGACCTGCCTGTGCTGCTGGTCAGCGGAGGTTCCCAGGGGGCCCGCAGCATCAACACCGCGCTCGCCGGCGCCGCCGACGCGTTGCTGGCGGCCGGGATCAACGTCCTCCACGTGCTGGGAACCGCCAACGTCACCGGCGACCTGGTCGAGCGCCGCGATCCCGCGACCGGCGCCGTCTACCGACCGCTGGCCTATGTGGACGCGATGGAGCAGGCCTACGCGGCCGCCGCCCTGATGGTCGGTCGCGCCGGGGCGGGCACCGTGATGGAGACCGCGATGGTGGGACTTCCGACGGTCTTCGTCCCGCTGCCGCACGGCAACGGTGAGCAGGCCCGCAACGCCCGCTTCCTGGTCGAGGCGGACGCCGGGGTGCTCGTCCCCGACGCTGCGCTGACCGCCGGACTGCTGGCCGAGACGGTCATCGGCCTCGTCCGCCAGCCCGGGCGGCTGGCGACGATGGCACAGACCTGCCGCCGGCTGGTCCCCTCCGGGGCCGCGCAGGAATTGGCCCGGCTCGTGCTGCAGGCGGGGGAGGGACGCTGACGTGCCGCTGATCGACCCCATCGACCTGGTGCCCCCCACCGAACTCGGTGAGGTGCACTTCATCGCGATCGGCGGGGCGGGGATGAGCGCCATCGCCTCCCTGTACTGCGACCTGGGCGTGACGGTGTCCGGCAGCGACCAGGCGGACTCGGCGGCGCTCCGCGCGCTGCAGTCCCGCGGGATCCGCGCCCACGTCGGCCACGATCCCGCCCACCTCGGCGCGGCGTCGACGGTGGTGGTGTCCTCGGCGGTACGGGAGTCCAACGTCGAACTGGCCGAGGCGCGTCGGCGCGGTCTGCGGGTGTGGCACCGCAGCGCCGCCCTGGGCGCGTTGATGCTCGGCCGTACCGGGATCGCCGTCACCGGCACCCACGGCAAGACCACCACGTCGGCGATGACGGCGGTGCTGCTGGCCGAGTCCGGAGCCGACCCGTCCTTTGTCATCGGCGCACCGCTCACCGCGTCGGGGGAGAGCTCACACCTCGGCGGCGGACCCGCCTTCGTGATCGAGGCCGACGAGTCCGACGGATCGTTCCTGCAGTACCCGGCGGAGATCGTGGTGGTCACCAACATCGAGGCCGACCACCTCGACAACTGGGGGACGGCGCAGGCCTACGCCGAAGGCTTCCACCGGCTCGCCACCCAGCCGGGCGTCCGCACCGTCGTCCTCGACGCCGACGACCCCGGCACCCGCGCCCTGGCCGCCCGCCTCGCCGGCTCCGGCAAGCAGGTGGTGCTGGTGGGCGAGGCCGCCGACGCCGACATCCGGCTCACCCGGCTCGGCTATACCGGCGGCGGGGCGCACGCCGAACTGCAGGCCGCCGACGACCTCGGCCCGCTGGAACTGGCGGTGCCGGGCCGGTACAACCTGCACAACGCGGCGGTCGCCTACGCGGTGGGACGTGCGCTCGGAGTCGACGGGCCCCGGCTGCGGGGCGCGGCCGCGGCCTTCAACGGCACCCACCGACGGTTCCAGCAGGTGGCGTCGATCGGCGGGGTGACCATCGTCGACGACTACGCCCACCACCCCACCGAGGTCGTGGCAACCCTGACGGCGGCCCGGGTGGTCGCCGGGGCCCGGCGGGTGGTGGCGTGCTTCCAGCCCCACCTGTTCACCCGCACCCGTGACTTCGCCGCCGAGTTCGGACGCGCCCTCGCGCTGGCCGACCGGGTGCTCGTGCTCGGCATCTATCCCGCCAGGGAGGACCCGCTGCCCGGCGTCACCGGCGAACTCGTGGCGGACGCCGCCCGCGCCGTGATCGGCCAGGAGCGGGTGGCCTACGCCGAGGCCGTCGCGGACGCCCCCGGCGTGCTGGCCGAACTGGTTGCCGACGGTGATCTCGTGGTCACCCTCGGTGCCGGCGACGTCACCGGCGTCGGCCCCGCTCTCGCCCGGCTGCTGGGGGAGGCAGGGTGAGCTCCGCCCCGCCCATCGACGCGACCTCCAGGCTGCAACGGCGCCGCCAGGAGGTGCGCCGGCGTGTCTGGCTGCGCTGGGCGCTGGTGGCCTTGGTCGTCTCCCCCCAGGCGGGGGGGGTGTTCCTGGGGGGGGTCTCG
>JAEYNS010000268.1 GCA_023412435.1 Actinomycetes bacterium
GCGATGTCGTCGGCGACCCCGGCGGCCCCGGTGTCGAGGCGACCGTCGAGCCCGCGCAGGTAGCCGGCCTCGGTGACGGTGAGGGTGAGGATCGCCACCGACGGCGAGCGGAGGTACTCCAGGAAGGCGTCGTGCTCGGCGGCGGCGCGGACCGCGACCAGCGATGAGACGACCTCGAACGTGTCCCCGTCGGGCCCGCGCGTGATCAGGGTGTAGAGCCCGTCCTGCGGGCCGAGCGCCTCGGCCATGGCGGGGGAGCGGCCGGTGAACCCCGCGATGCCCCAGGCGGCGGCGTCCGGAGCGTGCTCGGTGTACCAGGCCTGGTGGGCGCGGAAGAAGTTCCCGACCCCGAGGTGGACGATGCGCACCGGCGCGGCGGGGCGGCCGTGCCCGGCGGACCGGGACAGTCGGGCGGGGGAGGTCATAGCTTGAACGCCTTTCGCGGATTGCCCACCACGAGTTCGGTGGCGGTGTCGACGGCTTCGTCAAGCGTCAGCCGGTGCTCGCCGACCAACCTGGCCAGATAGCCGGCGTCGACCCGGCGGCTCAGGTCGTGGCGGGCCGGGATCGAGGCGAACGCGCGGGTGTCGTCGATGAACCCCGAGGTGCGGCCGAACCCTGCGGTCTCGGTGACGGCGCCCCGGAACCTGTTCATCGCATCCGGGGCGTCGATGAACCACCACGGCACCCCGATGTAGACCGACGGGTAGAAGCCGGCGAGCGGGGCGAGTTCGCGGGAGTAGACGGTCTCGTCCATCGTGAAGAAGACGACCTGGAAATACGGCGAGGTGCCGAACGCGGCCAGCATCGGGGCCACCGCGTCGGTGAACTCGACCCGCAGCGGGATGTCGGCGCCCACGTCGGCCCCGTACTCGGCGAAGGTGCCCGGGTGGTGGTTGCGGTGGACGCCCGGATGCAGGGTCATCACCAGGCCGTCGTCGGCGGCCATCCTCGCCTGGGCGAACATGAAGCCGCGCCGCAGCGTGTCGGCCTCCTGGGGGGTGATCGTGGCGGCCCGGGCGCGGGCGTAGAGGCGCTCCGCCTCGTCGGCGGGCAGCGGCTCGACCCGCGCGTCGCGGTGGGAGTGGTCTGTCGAGACGGCGCCGTTGCTCTTGAAGAACGCCCGCCGGTCCTCCATCGCCGCCACCCAGCCGGCGAAGCTGTCGACGTCGACCCCGCTGACCTCGCCGAGCCGGTCGATCGCGTCGTTCCAGTCCGGTCTGCCTGCCTCGAGGTACCGGTCCGGGCGGAAGGTCGGAACCACCTGGCCCGACCAGGTCGGGTCCGCCGACAGCTTCGCGTGGAAGGCGAGGTCGTCACAGGGGTCGTCGGTGGTGGCGAGGAACTCGATCCCGAACCGCTGGTAGAGCGCCCGCGGCCGGAACTCCGGCGTCGCCAGCCGGGCGGCGATGGCGTCGTAGATCTCGTCCGCCGTTTCGGCCGACGGTGCGGTCTCGACCCCGAAGATGTCCACCAGCTGCGACTCCAGCCAGAACTTCACCGGGGTGCCGCGGTACGCCTTCCAGTGCGAGCACAACAGCCGGAACGCCGCCCGCGCCCGGTCGGGGCCGAAGTCGGTCTGGCCCACGCCCAGCTCGGACAGCGCCACCCCGTTGGCGTGGAGCAACCGGTTGACGTAGTGGTCGGGAGTGATCAGCATCGACGTCGGGTCGGCGAACGGGACGTCGTCGGCCAGCCACTGGGGCGGCACATGCCCGTGGGGGGAGATGATCGGCAGCCCGGCCACCTCCTGGTAGATCTCGCGGGCTACCGGTCGAAGCACGGGGTCGGCCGGCAGCATCCGGTCCGGGTCGAGGTCGAGGCGCGCCATGGCTCCCATCGTGCTGGCTGGGCCGCGCCGGTGGGTACGCGTTGCCGCGTGTTGCCCCCGGCGGTTGCCGTCCGGCCAGGCGGGGGGCAGGGTGGTGCCATGACCGACGACCGCGACGTCGTGACCGCCCTCGCAGCTCAGGCAGCTGTCGCCGGTGGGCCGGACGAGACCCTGACCAGCGACCAGATCCGCGAGTTCGTCACCGGCCAGCTCGCCGGCGTCGACATGGACGGCAAGAGCGTGTGCCTGGTGATCCCGGACGGCACCCGCAGCAGCCCGCTGCCCCTGCTGCTGCGGTGCGTCCACGAGGCGCTGTCGGGCCGGGTGACAAGGATCACCGCTGTGGTCGCGCTCGGCACCCACGTCGCGATGTCGCCGGACGCGCTCGCCCAGCACCTGGGTTACGGCGAGGACGGCATCGAGGCCACCTATCCGGGCATGACCGTGGTGAACCACGAGTGGTGGAAGCCGGAGACCTTCGTCACCCTCGGCACGATCAGCGCCGAGCGGGTCGGCGAACTCAGCGGCGGCCTGCTGGCAGTGCCGGCCGAGGTGGCCCTGAACCGCGCGGTGGTCGACCACGATGTCGTGCTGGTGATCGGCCCGGTCTTTCCCCACGAGGTGGTCGGATTCTCCGGCGGCAACAAGTACTTCTTCCCCGGCATCGCCGGTCAGCAGATCATCGACCTCACCCACTGGGTGGGTGCGCTGATCACCAGCGCCCAGATCATCGGCAGCCTCGGCATCACCCCGGTCAGGGCGCTCATCGACGAGGCGGCGTCGCTGATCCCGAGCCGCCGGCTGGCGCTGTGCGTCGTGGCGAGGTCGGGCAGCCACGACCTGCATGCGGCGTCCTTCGGTGCGCCGGAGGCGGCGTGGGCCGCGGCGGCGCTGATCTCGGCCGAGACCCACGTCCGCTACCTGCCGGCCCCGGTGAAGCGGGTGGTGTCGCTCATCCCGGAGAAGTACGAGGACATCTGGACCGCCGCCAAGGGCTTCTACAAGCTGGAGCCGGTGGTGGCCGACGGGGGCGAGGTGATCCTCTATGCCCCGCACGTGAAGGAGATCTCCTTCGTCCACCAGGAGATCTACGAGATCGGCTACCACTGCCGTGACTACTTCGTGAAGCAGTGGGACAGGTTCTCGGGCATCCACTGGGGGGTGCTCGCGCACAGCACCCACCTGCGCGGTGCCGGCACCTACGACGAGGTCGAGGGGGAGCGCTGCCGGGTGGACGTGACCCTGGTCACGTCGATCCCGGAGGAGAAGGTGCGCGGTGCGAACCTCGGCTACCTGGCGGTGGCGGACTTCGACCTGGCCGCCTACGAGGCCGACCCGGAGACCCTCGTGGTGCCCAACGCCGGGGAGACGCTCTTCCGGCTGCGCTGACCTGTGGAGCCGCGGACCAGCAGTTGCGTGGGCATCATCAGCGCGTGCCCGGCGCTCGGCTTGGCGCCCTTGATCAGGGCGAGGACGTTGGTGACCGCGGTGATCCCCATCTGCCGGATGGGTGCCGCCACCGTGGTCAGCGTCGGCAGCACGAGCCGCGCGGTCAGGATGTCGTCGAAGCCGACCACGCTCACCGTGCCGGGGACGGTGAGCCCGGCCGCGATCAGCGTGTGCATGACGCCGATCGCCATCAGGTCGTTGTAGGCGATCACCGCTGTCGGCGGCTTCTCCAGCAGCGCACGACCTGCCGCCCGTCCACCCTCGAACGTGGGCAGGAAGGGCCCGACCTTGTGGGTGTGCATGCCTCTGGCCGTGCCGTAGTCGCGCAGTGCGCGGAACCGGACACCGTCGGCCCAGGCGGCCTCCGGTCCTGCCACGTAGACCACGGTGTCGTGCCCGAGGTCGAGCAGGTGGTCGACGACGGCGTGCATCCCGCCGGTGTTGTCGGTGACGACGCTGGGGATGTCGCGCAGCTCGCGGTTGAGGACGACGGTGGGGCGCTGCTTGGCGATGGTGCGCAGCGCGGAGTCGGCCATCCGTGAGCTGGCGATGATGAACCCGCCGACCACGGGGACGAGCCGTTCCAGCGCGACCCGTTCCCGGCGACCGGATTCCCGGCAGTCCGCGAGCAGGATCTCGTAGCCGGCCTCGGTGGCGGCCACCTGCGCGCCCCGGATCAGCTGGGCGTAGAACGGGTTGGCGACGTCGGAGATCATCAGCCCCAGCAAGGGGGTCTGGGGGGGGGAGATCGCCTGGCCGATGGGCTTGGCGCGGTAGCCCAACTCCTCGGCGACGGCCCGGATCCTCGCCGCCGTCTCGGCGTTCACCCGTCCGGGCCGGGCGAAGGCACGCGAGACGGTGGACGGCGCGACACCCGCGGCCTTCGCGATGTCGTAGATCGTGACTGCGGGGACTGGCTGCTCCGTCACGCTGTCAGGGTAGCGCGGGCGCCTCGGCGCCGGGGGTGAGCCCGGACGCTTCCGCGGTGGCGATCGCCCGCGCCAGCACATCCCGCTCGGCGACCCCCAGGGCGAGCGCGGCCTTCGCGACGTCGTCGAACTCGGGGGTCGCGGTCACGATCCGGCCGTCGCGGTGACCGAGCTTGATCCGGACCGGCCGGCCGTCGACCAGCACCTCCACCCAGTCGCGCTGCAGGACGTGCTTCGTCGCAGGCACCTCACGGACTCCGAGCGTCGGCACCAGCCGGAACACCTGCTCGCGTAGCGCCGGCAGGTTCGCGGCCGAGGCGAGGACGTGCAGGGTGTGGGCGGGGCGCCCCTTCTTCATCAGGATCGGGCTGAGCCAGGCGTCGTCCGCGCCGGCGTCCAGCAGCGTCGCCAGCACGCCCGGCCACAGCCGCGGATCCAGGTCGTCGACATTGGTCTCCAGCAGCCATGCGTCCCGCTGCCCCGCAGGAGCGGCCCCGTCGCCGGAGGGTTGGGCGACCACGACCCGCACCACGTTCGGGCGGCCGACGTCGTCCCGCGAGCCGGCGCCCAGGCCGACGCCGAGCACACGACAATCCGGGAGGGTCGCCGCGGGGCGGGCGAGGGTGGTCACCAGGGCCATGCCCGTGGGCGTGGCCAGCTCGCCCTCGCCGCCGGCCAGCAGGCTCCAGCCGGTCGCCAGTTCCAGGACGGCAGGGACCGGTACCGGGATCTCGCCGTGGGAGGTGCGGACGCTGCCGGACCCCACCCCGACCGGCCCGGCCGCCAGCTCGGTGAGCGCCAGATCGTCCACCGCCGCGCAGACGCCGACGATGTCGGCGATCGAGTCCCACGCGCCCACCTCGTGGAAGTGCACCCGCTCGATGTCGATGCCGTGGGCCCTGGCCTCGGCGTGGGCCAGTGCCTCGAAGACAGCGAGCGCGTTCTGCCGGACACCGGGCTTCAGCGGCGCTGCCTGGAGCATGGAGCGGATCGTGGTCCAGTCGCGGTGCGGCAGGTCGGGAACCACCACGGAGACCTCGACCCGGCGGGCGCGCAGGCCGGCGCGCCGCACCTCCTGCGCGGTGAGGCTCACCGTCTCGGGCAGGACGGCCTCCACCGCCGCCCGCACGACATCCAGCGAGGCGCCGGCGTCCACCAGCGCGGCGAGCAGCATGTCGCCAGCCACCCCGTTTCGGGCGTCGATCCAGGCGATCCGGGGCGTCACTGCGGTCAGCGAGGGCTGGCTCATGGGCGCGATCCTATGACGGGGGCTCGCGGCCCTCAGGCGACGGTCAGCTCAGACACGTGGGCGTCGTCGGCGCTGGAGGTCCCGACGTGGACGGTGAACGTCCCCCGCGGTACCACGAACCCGTGCTCGGCGTCCGACCAGACCGACAGCGGGTGGTTGGTGGCGTTCGGGTCGACGGTGATCTCCACCGTCCGGGCCTGGCCGGGTTGGAGGAACACCTTGGCGAACCCGACCAGCCGCTTCGGCGGCTGTCCGGGGGAGGGGATTCCCAGGTACACCTGGACCACCTCGGCGCCGGCGACCTGCCCGGTGTTCGCCACGGTCGCCGTGACGACCACCGGCCGGGTGCCGTCGTTGTCGGTACCGGTCACCCCGACATCGCTCAGCGAGAAGGTCGTGGACGACAGGCCGAAGCCGAACGGGAACAGCGGCTCGATGCCCTGGGCCTGGTGCCAGCGGTAGCCCACCTCGCGGCCCTCGGAATAGGTGATGGTGGGGAAGCCCTCGCCGGCGTCGACGCCCGGGTAGCGCTCCGGCCGTCCGGCATAGAGGGTGTCGTCCTCGCTGCGCGGATAGGTGGTGGGGAGCTTCCCGGACGGGTTGACGACGCCGAACAGCAGGTCGGCGACGACGTGGCCGTCCTCGGCGCCCTGGTTCCACGCCTCCAGGACCGCCGGCGCCCGGTCCAGCCAGGGCATCAGGACGGGGCTGGAGTCCTTCAGGACCACGACCGTCCGCTCCACGAGCCCGAGCAGCGCCGCCACCATCTCGTCCTGCCGGTCGGCCATCGCTATCGAGGGTCGGTCGGCACCCTCGGTGGCGACCACGCCCGCCATCACGACAAGGGTGTCGGCCTGCTTCGCTGCGGCGACCGCCTCGTCGAGGTTCGACAGGTCACTGGCCACGGTTACCTTCTCGTCCGTCGCGCTGGACCCGAGGCCGGACAGCACTGCGCGCTTGCCGTCGACAGGGGTCACCGTGTACAGCGGCGTCACCTTCGACGAGCCACCGCCGCCCTGGCAGGCGTCGTCGACGAAGTCCTTCTGCCCGACGATCAGGACACGACCCGCCGTCGTGGCGTCCAGCGGGAGCAGGCCTGCTTCGTTCTTCAGCAGCACGGCGGTCTGCTCACCGATCCGCCGGGAGCGGGCGCCGTTGCCGGCGGCGTCGATCGCAACCGGGGCGTACGGCCGCTCGAACTGGCCGAAGCGGAACATCTGGGTGAAGCGGCGGACCAGTGCCCGGTCGACGGTCTCGATCTCGAGGCTGGTGTCCTGCAGGGCGGCGGTCACGTTGGCCTGGTTGAGCCACTTCGCGTCCGGCATCTCGTGGTCCATCCCGGCGGTCAGGGAAGCGGCGGCCGACCGGCAGGACCAGAAGTCGCTCTGGACGTAGCCCTCGAAGCCCCACTCGCTGCGGAGCACGTCGTGCAGCAGGTACCGATTCTCGGTGGCGTACACCCCGCGGACGCGGTTGTAGGCGCTCATCACCGCCGCGATGTCGGCGTCCTTCACCAGCATCTCGAACGGCAGCAGGTACAGCTCACGCAGCACCCCTTCCTCCACCTCGATGCTGGCCCGGAACCGCTCGGTCTCCTGGTCGTTGACGACGTAGTGCTTGGCCATCGCGATCACGTCGTGGGCCTGGATCGCGCGGGTGACCGCCACCCCCATCACGCCGGACAGGTAGGGGTCCTCGGAGAAGTACTCGAAGTTGCGCCCGGAGATCGGGGTGCGGTGCAGGCACACCCCTGGCCCCTCCAGCACGTGCTGGCCGAGCGCCGCAGTCTCGTCGCCGATGATGTCGCCGTACTCGGCCGCCAGGTCGGGGTCGAAACCGGCGGCCAGCGCGATCGTCATCGGCAGCGCGGTCGCCGGCGGGGAGGGGGTGCCGTCGCCCATGCCGACCCCGACCGGGCCGTTGGTGATCCGGAACCGCGGGATGCCGAGTTCGTCGACGGCGGCGACATGCCGCTCGATCCTGATCTGCGCCGCGAGCTGCTCCATCTCCTCGGCGGTTGTCGCCTGGTTGCTGAGGCTGTAGATGTCGATGGTCTCCATCGCGCCGTGCAACTGGGCGATCTTCTGCTCGAGGGTCATGGCCGCGACCAGCCGCGTCGCCCGTTCGCGGGGGGTGGCCGTCGGGTCGAGCCACGGGCTGTCGGTGTGCGTCATCGCTGCTCCTGTGTGGGGGGGCTGGGGGCCAGCATGACCCATCCGCGCCGCGAACGCCGAGCTGTTGCCGCCCGTTGCCCCCGTCGCAGCGACACCGCAGCGCGGGGCGTCCCCGGGCCCGCGTGACCGCCCCGAAGCGGGCAGGTGGTAGCGTGCGGCAACCAGCGGCAACCGATTGTGGCCGGGCGGCGTCGGCTGATTGATTGGAACCCGAAGGACGGCACCGCCGCCGCACACCACGACTGACCACCCGCGCCCAGGAGTACCGATGACAACGACCCCCGCCCCCGCCGCCGCGCCGACCGCCGACGTCGGCGTCGTGGGAATGGCAGTGATGGGCAGCAACCTGGCCCGCAACTTCGCCAGCCACGGCTACACGGTCGCGGTGTTCAACCGAACCCCCGGCCGCACCCGCGAACTCGTCGCCGCGCACGGCGCGGACGGCGCCTTCGTCCCCGCTGAAGCGGTGGCCGACTTCGTCGCCTCACTGAAGCGGCCCCGTCGGGTCATCCTGATGGTCAAGGCCGGTGACGCCACCGACGCCACCATCGACTCCCTGCTGCCGCACCTGGAGGCCGGCGACATCATCGTCGACGGCGGCAACTCCCACTTCCCCGACACGATCCGCCGCGAGGCGGCGCTGCGCGCACAGGGCTTCCACTTCGTCGGCGCCGGCATCTCCGGCGGCGAGGAGGGGGCGCTGCTGGGGCCGTCCATCATGCCCGGCGGCTCGGCGGAGTCCTACGCCTCGCTCGGCCCGATGCTGGAGACCATCTCGGCCAAGGTGGACGGCGTGCCCTGCTGCACCCATGTCGGCCCGGACGGCGCCGGCCACTTCGTGAAGATGGTGCACAACGGCATCGAGTACGCCGACATGCAGCTGATCGGGGAGGCCTACGACCTGCAGCGCCAGGGCCTGGGCGCGAGCCCGTCCGAGATCGGCGACATCTTCGCCGAGTGGAACACCGGCGACCTGGAGTCCTTCCTGATCGAGATCACCGCCGAGGTGCTGCACCACGTCGACGCCGCCACCGGCAAGCCGTTCGTCGACGTCATCGTCGACCAGGCCGGCCAGAAGGGCACCGGCCGCTGGACCGTGCAGAACGCGCTCGAGTTGGGGGTGCCGGTCACCGGCATCGCCGAGGCCACCTTCGCCCGGGCACTGTCCAGCTCGCTGCCGCAGCGGGAGGCCGCCCGCCAGGTGCTGCCCGCCGAGGCCGAGCCGTGGGCGATCGCCGACCGCGCCCGGTTCATCGACGACGTCCGCTCGGCGCTGTACGCCTCCAAGGTTGTCGCCTACTCCCAGGGCTTCGACCAGATCGCCGCCGCCAGCGAGCTGTACGGCTGGGACATCGACCGCGGCGCGATGGCGCGGATCTGGCGCGGCGGCTGCATCATCAGGGCCCGGTTCCTGAACCGGATCACGGAGGCCTACGAGCGCAATCCCGAGCTGCCGCTGCTGATCGCCGACCCGTACTTCACCGAGGCGGTCAGCTCCGGTCTGGCCGCCTGGCGTCGGGTGGTGTCCGCCGCGGCCCTCGCCGGGGTGCCGACACCCGCCTTCGCCTCATCGCTGAGCTACTACGACGGGCTGCGCGCCGAGCGCAGCACCGCCGCCCTGATCCAGGGCCAGCGCGACCTGTTCGGCGCCCACACCTATGGCCGGGTCGACCGGCCCGGCACCTTCCACACCCAGTGGACTACCGACCGCCCCGAGGTGGAGGCCTGACCGGTGCCGGCCGCCGGCCGGTTCGGCTGGGGGAGGAGACTGCGATGACGACCCTGACCGGGGAACTCACCGGGCACACCGCCGTCCTCGCCGAACGGGTGGGCCGGGCGCTGGGCAACCCCGACCGGCTGGGCGTCGCGTTCTCCGGCGGGGTGGACTCCTCTGTGCTGCTCGCCCTCGCGGCCCGGGCGCTCGGTCCGG
>JAEYNS010000271.1 GCA_023412435.1 Actinomycetes bacterium
GTGGACGGCTGTCTACTCGTTCTCCCTCAGCCTCGTGATGGCGGTGATCTTCGTGATCTCCTGGGTGGCCCAGGCTGTCACCGGACGGGTGGCCCACAACGAGGAGCGGCTGCGCGACCTGCTCGACCCGCTGCCGCTGGGGCAGTACCTGGCCAGCCCCGACTTCTGGGGACGGACCTTCCAGAACTGGCAGTCGGAGTTGCTGGCGGTCGGCTCGATGGCGATCTTCGCCGTCTTCCTGCGCCAGCGCGGCTCCCCCGAGTCCAAGCCGGTCGGGGCGCCGCACTCACAGACCCCGAGTGGCTGAGCGGACGCGCAGGGGCTGGGTTGGCGGCACCATCCCCGGGTAAGTCAGCACCGCAAGCCACCCCGGACGAAAGGAGCGCGCCATGGCCGAGAAGGGTCTGGAGTCGCTGTTCTACGACACCCTGCGTGACATGTACTACGCCGAACGGCACATTCTGAAGTCGCTGCCCAAGCTGGAGCGGGCCGCCGTCTCCGACGAGCTCAAGGCCGCGTTCGAGCAGCACCGCAGGGAGACCGAGGGGCAGGTCAAGCGCCTCGAGGACGTGTTCGCGATGATCGACCGCAAGCCCGTCAGCAAGCGGTGCGAGGCGATCGACGGGATCCTCAAGGAGGGCGACGAGCACCTTGAGGAGTACAAGGGCAGCCCGGCAGCCGACGCGGCCCTGATCGCCTCCGCCCAGGCGGTGGAGCACTACGAGATCACCCGGTACGGCACGCTTCGCCGGTGGGCGAGGATGCTGGGCCTTCCGAAGGGTTCCGACCTGCTCAGCGAGACCCTCGAGGAGGAGTCGCGCACCGACGAGCTGCTCACGAAGAACGCCGAGGTGGAGGCCAACGCGAAGGCGAAGAAGGGCAGCTGACCGGATCAGCCCGCGACGGGGTCGAGCCGCAGCTGCAGCCCCCGCACCTGGTAGCCCTCGATCAGGGCGTCCCAGCCGATCGTCGGCGTGCCGGCCAGGGTGGGGTGCAGGCGCAGCAGCCGGGTCAGCAGCACGTCGGTCTCCAGGATGGCCAGCGGTTGCCCGGGGCAGCGGTGAGCCCCGTCGCCGAAGCTGAGCCCTGCGGCGTTCACCCCGGAGGGCAGGTCGCGGCCGGGGCACACCTGGAGGGGCTCGTCACCGAGGGCGACCGGGTCTGCGTTGGCGGGCCGCACGCAGACGTCGATCAGGTCGCCCGCAGGGATCGTCCACTCGGTCCCCTCGTCGGTCAACGGCACCGGCCGGCTGGCCCGGCGGTAGAGGTGCCCGACCACCGGCTCCAGCCGGATGAGCTCGTTCAGGATCG
The DNA here is from genome assembly GCA_023412435.1 of Actinomycetes bacterium. Taxonomy (GTDB): domain Bacteria; phylum Actinomycetota; class Actinomycetes; order Propionibacteriales; family Propionibacteriaceae; genus Propionicimonas. Next base: position 1,312 of record JAEYNS010000271.1, read on the forward strand.
CGAACCGCTCCGGCTGCGCTGCGACCAGGTAGCGCTCCCGCAGCCGCTGGTCGTCCAGCAGGTGCCAGCACGCCATCGCTATGAACTCTCTCGTGGTGACCATGCCGGCGGTGCCGTAGGTGACCGATTCCACCAGGATGTCGAGGTTGGTGTAGCCCTCGTCGATCAGGTGGCTGATGATGTCGTGGCGTCGCTGTCGGCGCCGGGCCCGGATCGCTGGGCGGACATCGGCGAGGTAGAACCGTGCGATCGGTACCAGGGCGTTCACCGCTGCTGTCGCCCATTCCCGGTTGGACCTGCCGAGGTCGGGCCTGGTGATGTCCAGCGGCGGCTGGTTGAAGAAGCTCACCAGCCGGCGGGCCATCGCGCGCACCCTGGACTGCGTCAGGCCGACCACCTGCGAGGTGACGTCGACCGTGTACTCCAGCGCCAGGTCGTCCACGACGCACTCCCCGGCCGTCCGTGCGGCGGCGAGCAGGCGATCGGCAGTGGCCTCGAGTTGGGCGGTGTACCGCTCCGCCACCACGGTGGGGGCGAGGAAGCGGGCCACCTTGGAGCGCTGCCGGTCGTGAAGCGGCCCGTCCGAGATCAGGATCGGGTAGTGCTTGAGGTGGCCGCGAGGGATCGCCTCGGCGCTGAAGCCTGCCTGGGTGGTCGACTCCCTCGCCCGCAGCACCTGTCGTGCCGCCGCCAGCGATCGCACCCGCCACACCGCATCCTGCCGCTCGACGGCGGGGCCGTCGGTGGCCTCGCCGGCCGGCATCGCCCGTCGCTGGTTGGCCACTGGCCCGGCCCCTTCCGTGCTCGGCGTGTCCGCTGGGTATGTGCCTGCGGTGTCGTCAGGGTAGACCCACAGCGCAACCGCGCCGCCCGCCGCGAGCGGGCGGACGCGCCGCCGGAGGGGGGACATCCGTGGACGACAACCAGGACGAGGCCGGGCCGCTCGACCTCGCCTTCGACAAGGCGGCAGGGCGCTACGACCTGCTGACCGGCCTCAACCCCGGCTACCACCGTCACCTGGCGGTCGCCGCCGGGCTCCTGGCCGAGCGGATCGGCCCGCCGCCCGAGGTGCTGCTCGACCTGGGCTGCGGATCAGGGTCCTCGACGATCGCCCTGCAAGCGGTGGCGCCGCGGGCGAGGATCGTCGGGGTGGACGCGTCCGCGGGCATGCTGGCCAGGGCGCGGGTGAAGCCGTGGACCGCTCGGGTGGAGTTCCACACCGCCACCGCCCAGCAGCTGGGCCGGCTCGGCCTGCCGACCGCCGACGGGGTGCTCGCCGCCTATCTGCTGCGCAACGTGGCCGAGCCCGAGCGCGACGCGGTCCTGGCGGCGATCCGGGAACAGTTGCGGCCCGGGGGGTGGCTGGCCGTCCATGAGTACTCGGTCGCAGGCCGGCGCGGCGCGCGGTGGCGCTGGACCGTGGTCTGCCGAGCCGTGGTGATCCCGTTGAGCCGGCTGGTCGGCGGCTCTCCACCGCTGTACCGGTACCTGTGGCGCAGTGTCCTCGACTTCGACAGCACCGACACCGTGCTGCGGCGCCTGCGCCGGGCGGGTTTCACCGAGGTGTCCCATCACGAGGTGGCGGGCTGGCAGCGAGGCATCCTGCACACCTTCCTGGCCCGCCGGCCCGACGACGAGGACGCTGGATCCGCCGGCTGAGGGATCGCTCAGGCCTTGGTCCGGGGGTCAGGCAGTGGCGGCGAGGAGCCGGGTGACTTCGCGGGCGGCCGGGGCGATCTTGTGCCCGAGCCGATGGCAGTCCGGCGGCGCCAGGTGCTGGAACCTGCCGCCGACAGCCACCGGCACGTCGGGGTGGGCGGCCCGGAGCCGCTCGACCAGGGCGGCGGCCTGGCGGGCGTCGGCGCGTCGCGGGATGGTGGTCACGCTGATCGCGGCCCCGGTGGTGGCGACCGCGTCCGCCCAGGCCTCGGGCGGGACGTCCGCGCCGAGGTAGATGGTCGCTGTCCCGGTTCGGCGCAGCGCGACCGCGAAGGCGAGCAGGCCGAGCTGGTGGTCGACTCCCGGCGGGGCGCCGATGATGGCCGGGGGCGGCGGAAGGTTGGGGCCGACCGCGTCGAAACTCGCCGCGAGCCGACGCATCACGATGTTGGCGGCGAGGTGCTCGCCGGCCACGGTGATCGCTCCGGTAGCCCAGGCCGAGCCGAGCCGCACCAGCGTGGGCATCAGCCAGTCGTCGACCATGCTCTCGAAGCTGCGCAGCGCGAACTGCTCGTCGATGATCCGGGTCGCCGCGGCGGGGTCGAGGGTGGCCACCGCGTCGATCAGCCGGGTGGCGGCGTCCGGCTGGTGATTCGGCTCGTCGATCCTGCGGCGCACCTCGTCGGAGGCCTCGCGCGGCGGGACGCCCGCCGCCACCAGTTGCTGCATGGCTCGAATCCGGCGCAACGCGTCGGCGTCGTAGACCCGGTGGCCGCCAGGGGTACGGGCCGGCCGGAAGGCGTCGTAGCGCCGCTCCCAGGCGCGCAGCGTGTGCTCGGCGACGCCGGTGAGTTGTGCGGCCTGGCTGATCGTGACCATCTCGTTGCGCAGTCTAGAGCCGTGCACCTGAGGCTGCAGAGCATTCATACGTGTGCAGTATTACTGAGGCTGCTTGTCTAAGTTTGGTCGGGTGTGGCACGTTGTGTGTCAAACTTGGCAAGCGATCAGAGGTGGATTTCCTTGACGACCGTAGCTTCTCCTCCGGGGACACCGATCTCCCCCGGGGCGGCGGCGCTTCCCCCGGCCCCCGCCCCGGGTGGAGCGACCGGCAGGGATCGGCGGGACCGCCCATGACCGACCTCGTCGTGCTGCTCGATTCCGACGGTCGTCCCAGCGGCACCGCTGACCGGCTCGCCGTCCACACCGCAGCCACTCCCTACCACCTGGCCTTCTCCTGCTACCTGTTCGACGACCGCGGTCGGCTGCTGCTGACCAGGCGCGCGCTGGGCAAGCGGACCTGGCCGGGGACGTGGACGAACAGCTGCTGCGGGCACCCCCGGCCGGGAGAGTCGGCACGGGCTGCCGTCGAGCGCCGGGTCGCTGCCGAACTCGGAGGGCCGGCCCGCGACCTCGAGCTCGTGCTCCCGTCCTTCAGCTACCGCGCTGTGGACTCCAGCGGAATCGTCGAGCACGAACTGTGCCCCGTGTGGGTGGGCCGGTTCCGGCCGTCCGACCTCTCCCCAGATCCGGATGAAGTGATGGACACTGGATGGGTGGAATGGCCCGCCGTGGTGCGGCTGGTGACCGACAGCCCACAACTGCTCAGCCCCTGGGCGGCGCTCCAGGTGCCGCTGCTGGCGGCCGCGCTCAACGACAGCGACGGTGCCGCATGACCCTCGCCCCCTCCTCACGCCAGCAACCGGCGGGCACCCGCCGGGTGGGTCGCCGACTCGCCGCGCCGGACGACCGGGCGACGGTCGGCGCCGTCCTCGCCCTGCTCGAGGGCACCCTCGCCGATCTCGCAGCGCAGTGGGAGGTGCTGGCCAGCGGCATCACGCCGCGCCCCGGCGTCCTGCACACCGACTCGATCCTCGCGCTGGTGCGGGGAATCACCGGCTCGACGGGCAAGTTGCTGCGGCCGCGGATGGCGCACTGGGGCTGGGTCGCGGCCGGCGGGCTGGACCACGGCAGGGGTCGCGACGACCTGGTGAGGGTCGGTGCGGCACTGGAGCTGCTGCACTGCTTCGCCCTTGTGCACGACGACGTGATGGACGGCTCGGAGTCGCGTCGCGGCCGGCCCTCGGTGCACGCCCTGGCCAGGGCCGACCACCTCGCGCACGCCGGCGCAGGCGACCCGCAGCGGTACGCGGAGAATATCGCCATTCTGGTGGGCGACCTGCTGCACAGCGAGTCCAGCATGCTCGCCGCCGGCCTGCCCGAGCGGCTCAGGGTGGCCTGGCGGACGATGACCATCGAGTTGATGATGGGCCAGGGCCGCGACCTGGTCGGAGCCGCCAACGGCCGCCGCGACCTCGCCCACGCCCAGGAGGTGGCCAGGGCCAAGTCGGGCGCCTACACGGTGTGGCGCCCGCTCCAGCTCGGCGCCCTCGCCGGCGGTGGGAGCGAGGAGCTGCTCGCCGTGCTGCGGGAGTACGGCCACCACGCCGGGCAGGCCTTCGCATTGCGCGACGACCTGCTCGGAGTGCTGGGCGACCCGGCCCGCACCGGCAAGCCGGTGGGCGACGACCTGGTGGCAGGCAAGCCCACGGTGCTGCTGGCCCTCGCGGAGCAGCGCTTCAGCCCCGCGGCCCGGCTGGCGCTGCGCCGGATCGGCACCGGCACCCTGACGCCGGACGACGTCACCGGGTTGTGCGCCGAGCTGGTCGACTCGGGGGTGGTCGCCGAGGCTGAGGCGCTGATCGCCGGTTCGGTCGCCGCCGCCGAGGAGGCCCTCGGCTCGGCGTGCGTCGACCCGCGCGCCGCCGACGGGCTGCGGGCGCTCGCCCACCAGATGGCCTGGCGGGAGTCGTGAGCCGGGTCGTGGTGGTCGGCGCCGGCCTGGCGGGGTTGAGCGCCGCGTGCCACCTGGTCGGTGACGGGCACGACGTGACGGTGGTCGAGCGCAACCCCGGCCCGGGCGGCCGCAACGGCGTGATCAGGGCGGACGGCTTCACCTTCGACTCCGGGCCCACCGTGCTCACCATGCCGGACCTGCTCGAGCGGGCCCTCAAGCGGGTGGGTGCCGACCTCACGCCGCTCGGCCTGCGCCAGCTCGACCCGGCCTACCGGGCCCGGTTCGCCGACGGCTCGGTGATCGATGTCCGCGCCGGGGTGACCGCGATGGCGGCCGAACTCGCCCGCACCTCCTCGCCGGCGGACGCGGCCGCGTTCAGCAGGTTCGTGGAGTGGCTGGAGGCGCTCTACGAGGTCGAGATGCCGCACTTCATCGAGCGCAACTACGACACGGTGTTCGACCTGCTGGCGCGCCCGGCGGCCGCGGCCCGGCTGGTGCGGCTGGGCGGCTTCGGCCGGCTCGGCAGAGCGGTCCGGCGCCGGTTCTCCGACGAGCGGCTGGTCCGCCTGTTCACGTTCCAGGCGATGTACGCCGGGATGTCACCGGAGGACGCGCTGGCCATCTACGCGGTCATCACCTACATGGACAGCGTGGCAGGGGTGTGGTTCCCGGCCGGCGGGATGCACGCCGTGCCCACCCTGATGGCGGACGCCCTCGCGGCCGCCGGGGGTCGACTGGTCTACGACCTGGGGGTCGACTCCCTGATCACCGACGCCCGCGGCCGGGTGGCGGGGGTGCGGGCAGGCGGCGAGCGGCTGGTCGCCGACGCCGTGGTGCTCGCCTTCGACCTGCCGACCGCCTACCGCACCCTGCTCGCCGACCTGCGCCCACCCCGGGCTGCCCGGGGCGGCGGGGACTACTCGCCCTCGGCGGTGGTGTGGCACGTGGGCGTCCGTGGCGCACCCCCCGCCGATGCCGCCCACCACAACATCCACTTCGGGCAGGCCTGGGAGGAGTCCTTCCGGCAACTGGTCAAGCGCAAGCAGCTGATGGCCGACCCGTCGCGCCTAGTCACGATCCCGAGCCTGGACGCCCCGGAACTGGCGCCGGCAGGCCACAGTGCGTTGTACGTCCTCGAGCCGGTGCCCAACCTGTCCGGAGGGCTGGACTGGCAGGTGGAGGGCCCGGCGCTGCGGGACCGCCTGCTCGGCTTCCTGCAGGTGGCGGGCTACCCGACCGAGATCGTGACCGAGAGCTTCGTCACGCCGCGGGACTGGGCGGGGCAGGGGCTGGCGGCCGGCACCCCGTTCAGCCTCGCGCACAGCTTCACCCAGACCGGGCCGTTCCGGCCCGGCAACCGTGAGCTCCGCCGCCCGGGGGTCTTCTTCGCCGGCGACGGAACCACCCCCGGCGTCGGCATCCCGATGGTGCTGGTCAGCGGCGAACTCGCCGCGCAACGCGTCCACGCCTACCTGGGAGGGGTGTCATGAGCGACCCGGCAGCCGACCAGCTCGCCCTCGGCTACGCCGCCTGCGAGCGGCTGACCCGTACCCACGGGACGACCTACTACTGGGGGGCCCTGCTGCTGCCGCCGGGCGCCCGGCGACACGTCCACGCCGTGTACGCGCTGTGCCGGCTGGCCGACGACATCGTCGACGCCCCCGGCGCCACCACCGGCGACGTGGCAGGCACGACGGCGGCGCTGGCGGGCTTCCGCCGACGGTTCGAGACCGCCCTGGCAGGCCACCCGGTTGACGACCCGGTGCTGGCGGCGGTGGGCCACACGGTCAGGTCCCGCGGCATCGATCCCGAGTGCTTCGACAGGTTCTTCGACGCCATGGCGATGGATCTGGAGGTGACCCGGTACGAGACCTTCGACGACCTGTGCGGCTACATGGAGGGCTCGGCCGCCGTGGTGGGGGAGATGATGCTCCCGGTGCTGGAGCCGACCAGCCCCCGCGCGAAAGAACCGGCCAGGGCGCTGGGGCTCGCCTTCCAGCTCACCAACTTCCTGCGCGACGTGGGGGAGGACCTCGATCGGGGTCGGGTCTACCTGCCGCAGGCCGACCTGCGCGGGTTCGGCGCCGACCCGGCGCGCCGGCGGGTGGACGAGGCGTGGCGGGCGGTGATGCGGTTCGAGATCGGACGCACCCGCGAGCTCTACCGGATCGCGGCCACCGGCATCGCCCACCTGCCGCCGGCCTCGGCCCGCTGCGTCGCCACCGCCCACACCCTGTACTCCCGCATCCTGCGCCGGATCGAGGCCCGCGACTACGACGTCTTCAGCGGACGGGCCCGCGTCCCCACCCTCGCCAAGGCCGCGACCGCCGTCGGTACCCTGCTGCGCGACCCGCGGCGGGTCGCCGCCGTCGCCGAGGGGGTGTGACGGTGGACCGCTGGCAGTACCTCGCCCTGATGGCGGCCTGTCTGCTCCTCACCCTGCCGCTGGAGTTCGTGCTCGGTGCGAAGGTGTACCGGCGGCCGCGCCGGACGCTGGTCGCCGTGGTGCCGGTGGCCCTGCTGTTCGTGGCCTGGGACGTCCTGGCGATCCGCCGCGACCACTGGTCGTTCTCGCCCGAGTTCACCACCGGCATCCTGCTGCCGGGGGCGATCCCGCTGGAGGAGGTCGTGTTCTTCGTGGTGATCCCGCTGTGCGGCCTGCTCACCTACGAGGCGGTCGGGACGATCCTCGCCCGCCGCCGTGCCGCCCGCGCGGCGGCAGAGGTGGAGGACAGCCATGCTTGAGTACACAGCCGGCACCGTGGTGGCCATGCTGGTGGTCGTGGCCGTCGAATTGTTGTGGGCCCGCACCGGGATCTTCGCCAGCGTCCAGTACTGGCTGTCGCTGGGCATCATGTTCAGCTTCCAGGTGCTGGTCGACGGCTGGCTCACCAAGCTCTCCGCTCCGATCGTGAGCTACGACCCGGCGCAGTTCTCCGGGATCCGGTTCCCGTGGGACATCCCGATCGAGGACTTCGGCTTCGGGTTCGCGCTGATCACCGCAACGCTGATCGTCTGGAAGGTCACCGGACGGTCCGAGCCGGAGCCCGCGCAGTGAGGCGCTGGCGCCCGGGGCGCGACCGACGCGCGGTCCCCGTCCGGCCCCCCGTCCCGACCGGCACCGGTCCCGCCCGGCCGCGCGTGGTGGTGGTCGGCGGCGGCATCGCCGGCCTTGCGGCGGCCACCGGGCTCGCCGAGCGCGGAGTGGCGGTGACCCTGCTCGAGGCCCGCGACACCCTGGGTGGTCGGGTGCGGGCGTGGCCGCTGCCCGGCGGGCGCACGATGAGCCGCGGCTTCCACGCCTTCTTCCGGCAGTACTACAACCTGCGCGCCCTGCTGCGCCGGGCCGACCCGGGCCTGCAGCGGCTGGTGCCGCCGCCCGACTACCCGTTGGCGCTCGCCGGGGGGCCGACCGACTCCTTCGCCCGGATCCCGCGGACCCCGCCGTGGAGCATCCTCGGCTTCGTCCTGACCAGTCCCACCTTCCGGCTGCGCGACCTCGCCAGGGTGGACACCGGTGCCG
>JAEYNS010000314.1 GCA_023412435.1 Actinomycetes bacterium
GCCGAGCGGACCCGGCCCGACGACACCCAGGTGCTGGTCACCGAGAAGTCCGAGGGCGCCGCCAACGGGCAGCGGATCCTCCTCGAGGGCCGCGACGCGACGCTGGAACTGGTCGTGGTGAAGTCCAGCCTGGTCGGCTCCGGGCAGGTGATGGTCTCGGCCGCCTCGCTCGACAAGCTCGGCGGGGCCACCCCCGACGCGCTGCTGTGGCTGTCGGTGCCCGACCGGGCCCAGGCGGCGAATGTCGCGGGAGCGGTCTCGGAACTGGTCGATCCCGACCGTTACCAGGGCACCGGGCCCGTGATCGAGGCGGCGGCGATGGAGGCGGTGCTCGGCGTCCTGCTGATGGTGACCACGGCCCTGCTCGGGGTCGCGGTGCTGATCGCCCTGCTGGGGGTCAGCAACACCCTCGGGCTGTCGGTGCTGGAACGTGCCAGGGAGTCGGCGCTGATGCGGGCGCTGGGTCTGCAGGCGCGCTCCCTGCGGATGATGCTGCTGGTCGAGGCGCTCCTGCTGGCCCTGGTCGGGGTCGGCGTCGGGGTGGCTGCAGGAGTCTTCTTCGGCTGGCTCGGCGCAGCCGCGGTGGCGGTGCCGCTCGAGGTGACCAGCATGTCCCTGCACGTCGACCTGATCCAGACCCTCGGCATGGTGGCGGTGGCGGTGCTGGCCGCCGCGCTGGCCTCGGTGCTGCCGGGCCGTCGGGCCGCCAAGGCCTCGCCGACCGAGGCCCTGGCCGACGTGTGAGCAGGTCAGCGCCGGTTCGACAGGGCGAGCCCCCACTCACGGGCGGCCGCCCTGGCAGCCGCCTCCAGGCTCGGCCACGGGTCCCCGGAAGCCGGCACCGCCGGCCCGCCCGCACCCCGGTAGGCGGCCAGGAACGCCTCCCAGTCGGCGTCCTCCAGCAGCCCCGCCGCGTGGCAGGCGGCGGGCCTGGCCAGGTCCTGGGCAGGCTGGCCGAGGCCGAGGTTGTCGAGGTCGACCAGCTTCCAGCGCTGCCGGAGCGGGGTGTGGGCGAGATGGCCGAGGTGGAAGCCACCGTGGATCCAGGTGGTGGCCGGTCCCGGCACGAGGGGACGGGAGGTCGGTGCGTCCGCCGGCACCGGGCTGCGGTGCAGCCGGGCGAGCAGCCGGGCTGCCTCCTCCCAGGGCGGCTTGTCGAGGGTCGAGAGCATGCCCACCCGCGGCCACACCGTCGCGAGCCGGCCGTCGGGAAGGGTCAGCGGCCGGTAGCCCAACGGCTGGATCCACAGCGGTTCGAGGTCGGGTCGGGCGATGGCGGCCAGCCGCCGGCTCAGCACCGCAGCGTCGGTGCCGGGGCGGTGCACCCGGACGGCCACGCCCGCGCACAGGAAGACGTCGCTGTGGTCGGGCGGGAACGGCCGGGTCGGCACCGGGTAGGTGAGCAGCCGAACCACCGGCGTCGTCCGTCCGACCCGCGGGTCCTGGCCGGCGGCGATCCGCCGCACCCAGCTGGTGACCTCGGTTGGCGCGGCGGCGACGGGGTGGTCGGCGATAGCGGCTCACCCCCTCGTCTTCGGCCCGGACGCGGCCAGCGTACTGAAGAGTCGAGCTGGCGCTACCGTCCTGGCCGTCCGTGCTGCCTAGGGTGGTGGTCATGACAGCCCGCAGTGCGCCGCCTACCGATCCCGGCTTCGCCGCCGCGGCCAGGGAACGCCTGGCGGCACCGCGCAACCCGTTCACCGTCATCGTCAACGGGCTGGCCTGGCGTTCGCTGGTCTACTGCTTCACCTCGATCTTCATGGGCATGCTGGCGCTGGGGGCCGGGATCCTGGGGTTCTTCGCACTCCCCACGGTGATGGCCGAGACGGCGTCGGTGGAGCGCCGGCGGCTGGGCCTGTTGGGGATCCGGCTGCCCGAACGATCGGAGCCCTTTGGGCCTGGTCGGACCGGGGGGCAGGGCGGGCTCGCGGTCTGGGGCACCACTGTGCTGTTCGGGCTCGTCGATGCCCTGCCCGGTGCGCTGATCGTCGGCTGCCTCGCGCTGGGAGTGGCGGGGTTGGGCAGCAGTGCGTCGGCGATGATGTCGGTGCTCTACCTGATCTGGCTGTGGGCCTGGCTGACCGCGGGCGCCTACGTGGCCGGGGCGCGGGCCTGTGCCCAGGCCCAGGCGGTGATCGCCGCCAGTTCCCCGCCCGAGGCCGAGCGCCAGGTCGCCGAACTGGCCAACTCGCGCAGCGAACTGGTGGATGTCTTCGAGGCCGAGCGGCGGCGGATCGAGCGCGACCTGCACGACGGCGCGCAGCAGCACCTCGTGGTGTCCACCCTGCACCTCGGCGAGGCCGTCTACCTGCTCGACAGCGACCAACCCGACGGCGCCAGGTCGGCGGTGCTGGCGGCCCAGGACGCGGTCGAGACCGCGCTGTCGTCGCTGCGCGACACGATCCGCGGCATCCACCCCCAGGTGCTGAGCGACCGCGGGCTGGTGGCGGCGGTCCAGGAGCTCGCGGTGCGCCAGCCGCTCGCGGTCGCGGTCCGGGTGACCGGCGACCCGCGTCCACTGCCACCCTCGATCGAGAACGCCGCGTACTACGTCACCAGCGAGGCTCTGACCAACGTGGCGCGGCACTCCGGCGCGCGGACGGCCACCGTCCGGCTGGACTACGCGGGCCGTCTGATGCTGCAGGTCACCGACGACGGCCACGGCGGGGCGCGGATCGTCGCGGGCCACGGGATCAGCGGCCTGGTCGAGCGCACCCAGACCGCAGGCGGCGGCTTCGAACTGACCAGCCCCCCCGGCGGTCCGACCATGCTCACCGCCACCTTCCCCTACGCTGGGCGGTCATGAGGATCGTCCTTGCCGAGGATGCAGCGCTGCTGCGGGCCGGGCTGGTGAGCCTGCTGCAGCGCTCCGGCCACGAGGTGGTGGCCGAGGTCGAGGACGCACCGTCGCTGGTCGCCGCCGTGGACGAACTCATCGTCGGCGACGGGCTCGACATCGTCATCACCGACGTCCGGATGCCGCCCGGGATGACCGACGACGGGCTGCGCGCCGCGGTGGCGATCCGGGAAAGCCACCCGACGCTGCCGGTCGTCATCCTGAGCCAGTACGTCGCGCCGGCCTACGCGTCGGTGCTGCTGGAGACCGCCTCCCGTCCGGAGGCACCCGGTACCGGCTACCTCCTCAAGGAACGCGTCGGCCGGGTCGCCGACTTCATGCGCTCGCTCGAGGTGGTCGCCGGCGGGGGCATGGTGGTCGATCCCGAGGTGGTCGGCTCGCTGCTGCGTTCCCGCCACGACGACGTCCGGCTGACGAGGCTCACCCCGCGGGAGCGGGAGGTGCTGGCGCTGATGGCCAACGGCGCGTCCAACAACCAGATCGCCGAGGAACTCGTGGTGACCCCCGCCGCGGTGGCCAAGCATGTCGCCAACGTCTTCGCCAAGCTCGACCTCGGTCCGGACGAGGAGAACCGCAGGGTGCGGGCCGTCCTGACCTACCTGAACCCGTCCTAGCTCGCGGCCACCAGGTCGACGGCCGGCGGCGTGGCAGTGCGGGACCGCAGGTTCCGCACCTGTGGCGACAGCAGCGCCAGCAGGGTCGTGACGAGGCTGACCACGCCTGCCCCGATCAGCGCCGTGTGGACGCCGAACGCGAGCGTGGCCGGGCCGGCCAACGCCAACCCGATCGGTCCGAGCATCAGCGAGCCGAGCGCGTCGTAGGACGCGACCCGGGAGAGCGACTCGGCGGGCACCTCGTTCTGCATCGTGGTCATCCACCACACGCCGAACAGCTCGAAGGCCATTCCCATCGCGAACGCGGCCACCACGATCGCCGGCAGCGGAGCGCCGACGCCGAGCAGGAACGCCGGTGCGCCGGCGGTGAAGGTGAGCAGTGTCGCCGTCAGGATCGGACGGCGCGGCCGCCACACCAGCGCCAGGCCGACGCCCACCACGGCGCCCACGGCCTCGGAGGCGAGGAAGGTGGTCCACACCGCGGGCCCGCCCAGCTCGGTCTCGGCCACCACGGGCCCGAACACGCCGTGGGCGGCCTGCAGCACCATGATCATCACCGAGAACTGCAGCACCACGACCCACAGCCACTGGCGGGAACGGAACTCGGCCCAGCCCTCGACGAGTTGGCGCAGCGGGCTGTCGGAGCTGCTGGCCAGGGTGTCGGTGAGCGTGGGCAGCCCGAGCACCAGGATGCCGGCGACGAGGTACAGCCCGCCCGCCACCACCATCGCCCAGCCGCCACCCAGCCACACCACGACGGCGCCGCGGGCGACCAGGCCGGCCAGCCGAGCACCGGACGAGCCGCCGCTGAGCCAGGCATTGGCCTGCTGCAGGTCACGGGTCGGCACCAGGTCGGGAATGATCCCGGTCAGCGCCGGGTAGACCGCGGCGCCGGCCGTGCCCGCCAGCGCAGCCGCCAGGCAGAGCGCCCACACCGGGGCGGGGCCGAACAGCATCATCAGGCCGATCGAGCCGAGCGCGATGCCGGTGAGGAACTCGCCCCAGCGCAGCACGAGGGCGCGGGGGTAGCGGTCGGCGATCACGCCGCCGACCAGCATGAAGACGACCTGGGGGGTCATCTGGGCCGCCAGCACCAGCGAGAGCGTGCCGGCGTCCGCCCCCGGCATCCTCAGCACGCCGAAGGCGAGCGCGACCGGCGCGAACGCCATGCCGAGCATGGAGATCGTGCGGGCGACCAGCAGGGTCAGGAACGGACGGTTCTCGAGCAGCGCGCGCGCCGAAACCGAGGCGGACATCGTGATGGGCCTTCCAGAAAGCAGACAGCCGTCCAGTCTCCACCCGGAGGCGTCCGCCACGCAAACCCGAGGCGTGCCAACCCGGGCCGGGTGGCGCAGACTGGGGGCATGCTCATCGTCCACGTTCAGGTCCGTGTCCTGCCCGACAAGGTCGAGGAGTTCGCCGCCGCCTCGGCGGAGAACGCGCGGCACTCGATCAGGGAGCCGGGGATCGCCCGGTTCGACGTCCTGCAGGCCGCCGACGATCCCACCCGGTTCGTGCTCGTCGAGGTCTACCGGACGGCAGAGGCGGCCACCGACCACAAGCAGACAGCTCACTACGCGGCCTGGCGCGACGCCGTGGGGCCGATGATGGCCGAGCCGCGGAGCTCGCAGAAGTACAGCCAGGTCTTCCCCGAGGCCGTCTTCCTCTGAGCTAGCGCTCCAGCCGGTTCCGCCACCACAGTGCGAGGCCGAGCTCGACGATCCCCAGCCCTGCGATCACCGGCTGCAGGAAGAAGTAGATCTGCAGGATGGCCAGTTGCACCGCGATCCACACCAGCAGCGACACCCCGGCGAGGATGCCGGCGAGGATTCCGAGGCCGGGGCGGCGGGGCAGCAGGAGAACCGGCAGCGCCGCAAGCAGGTGGGGCACCCCCACGAGTCCGATCAGCACCCAGCCGGGGCCGACCCAGCTGTCGAACGGGGTCCGG
>JAEYNS010000336.1 GCA_023412435.1 Actinomycetes bacterium
CGGCTTCTTGGGCGTGGTGGTGAACACACGCGTGCAGGTGCCCCGGCGCTGGGGTGCACCCTTCAGAGCCGGCGTCGACTCCTTGCGGCGCTTGCTCTGACGGCCCTTGCGGACCAGCTGCTCGATCGTGGGCACGGTGGAACCTCTTGTACTTCTGTCAGGACGGGGATGCGGGCGGGCGGAGCGACGGAGGCGTCTGGCCCGTGTGCGTGCGGCGCGCCACAGCGCGGCCGCGACGGCCGAAGGGACACTCTACGACCGTGCCGTGGAGCCCTGCAAACAGGGTAACGGGCCGGGGACGAACGAACGGGCGGGCCGCAGCCCGCCCGTTCGGCGCCGTCTCCGTGAGGTCGTCCGGCGATCAGCCGGCGGTCTCCTCGGCGGTACCGGGGAACCCGATGACCTCTCCCCCGCCGGCGCCACCCGCGGGCAGCGAGGCGAGGTAGTCCGCACCGGTCTGGGGCTCGTCCGAGCTGTAGAACTCGAGCGGCTGGTAGTCCGGGGCGTAGGGCTGGATGTCCTGGTAGCGCTGCATGCCGGTCCCCGCGGGGATCAGCTTGCCGATGATGATGTTCTCCTTCAGGCCGATGAGGCCGTCGGAGCGGCTCTCGATCGCCGCCTCGGTCAGCACACGGGTCGTCTCCTGGAAGGAGGCGGCCGACAGCCACGAGTCGGTGGCGAGCGAGGCCTTGGTGATGCCCATGAGCTCGGGGCGACCCTCGGCGGGCTTGCGGCCCTCCTGGACGAGGCGCTTGTTCACGTCCGCGAACACCCGCTGGTCGACACGCTCGCCGGGCAGGAAGTCGGACTCGCCCGGCTCCTGGATGGCCACCCGCCGCGTCATCTGACGCACGATCAGCTCGATGTGCTTGTCGTGGATCGACACGCCCTGGTCGCGGTACACACGCTGGACCTCGGCGACGAGGTACTGCTGCACCGCACGGACGCCCTTGATCTCGAGCAGCTCCTTGGGGTCGCGGGGACCCTCGACGATGGCGTCACCGGCGGTGATCTCGTCGCCGTCGCGGACCTCGAGACGACGCTCACGCTCGATCGCGTAGGTGTCCTCGTCCCCGTCGTCACCGACGATGGTGACGTTCTGGACCTTGCCGTCCTCCTCCTCCAGGCGAACGACGCCGGAGGTGCGGGCCAGCACGGCCTTGTTCTTGGGGCTGCGAGCCTCGAAGAGCTCGACCACGCGGGGCAGACCACCGGTGATGTCACCGCTCGCACCCGCCACACCACCGGTGTGGAAGGTCCGCATGGTCAGCTGCGTACCGGGCTCGCCGATCGACTGCGCCGCGATGACGCCGACGGCCTCGCCGGGCTCGATGGTCCGGCCGGTCGCCAGCGACGTGCCGTAGCTGGCCGCCGAGATGCCCCGCTCGCTGTCGTCGGTGAGCGGCGACAGCACGCGGACCTCGGTCACGGCGGGGTCGTCACGCAGGACGGCCATGGCGTGATCGCCGATCTCGGTGCCCTTCGGGATGACCGAGCCGAGCACCGGGTCCGGGGACGACAGCTTGATGTCCTCGGCCAGGGTGCGGCTGTAGAGCCGGGTCTCGAGGTAGTAGCGCTTGCCGGCCTCGTCGGGGCGGACGTCCTCGATGATCGTGCTGCGGACCGGACCCGGCTCCTCGAGCGGGTTGCGGTCGTTGATGATCAGCTCCTGGCTGACGTCGACGAGTCGGCGGGTCAGGTAGCCCGAGTCCGCGGTGCGGAGCGCGGTGTCGACGAGGCCCTTGCGGGCACCCGGCGTCGCGATGAAGTACTCCAGGACCGAGAGGCCCTCGCGGAAGTTCGACTTGATCGGACGGGGGATCATGTCGCCACGGGGGTTCGCCACGAGACCTCGCATGCCCGCGATCTGGCGGACCTGCATCATGTTCCCTCGGGCACCCGAACCGACCATCATGTCGATCGGGTTGAACTTCGTGGCGGTGAGCTCCGCCTGCATCGCCCTGGTCACCTCGGCCGTGGCCGTGGTCCAGATCTCGATCTCCTTCTGCTTGCGCTCACCGTCGGTGATGATGCCGCGGCGGAACTGCTTCTCGACCTTGTCCGCCTCGGCCTCGTGGGAGTCGAGGATGTCGTACTTGTTGACCGGCGTGGACACGTCGTTGATCGAGATCGTCAGACCCGACCGCATGCCGTAGTTGAAGCAGAGCCCCTTGATGTCGTCGAGCGCCTTCGCGGCGACGGCCTTGGGGAACTCGATCGCCAGACGGTCGACGATCTGGCCCATCTCCTTCTTGCGGACGGGGGTGTCCACGTAGCCGAAGTCGTCGGGCAGGGCGCGGTTGAACAGCAGCCGACCGGCGGTCGTCTTCTTGTAGACCGCGGCCTTGCCGTTGGCCGGCGTCTCGACGAGGTCCTCGTAGACGTGGCCCTCACGCTTGCCGCCGCGGTACTCGATGAGCGCGTGCAGGCCGATCTCGCCGGCCTCGAGCGCACGCTCGACCTGGTCCATGCGGCGGAAGACACGGCCCTCGCCGTCCTCGCCGTCGGCGTTCTCGGTCAGGTAGAACGCGCCGATGATCATGTCCTGGGTCGGCGTGACGAGCGGCTTGCCGTTCGCCGGGCTCAGCATGTTGTTGGCGCTGAGCATGAGGACACGGGCCTCGGCCTGGGCCTCGGCGGACAGCGGCAGGTGGACCGCCATCTGGTCGCCGTCGAAGTCCGCGTTGAAGGCGGTGCAGACGAGCGGGTGGATCTGGATCGCCTTGCCCTCGACCAGGATCGGCTCGAAGGCCTGGATGCCCAGGCGGTGCAGCGTGGGGGCACGGTTGAGGAGCACCGGGTGCTCCTTGATGACCTCTTCGAGCACGTCCCAGACCTGGGGACGACGACGCTCGACCATGCGCTTGGCGGACTTGATGTTCTGCGCCAGCTCACGGGCGACGAGCGCCTTCATCACGAAGGGCTTGAACAGCTCGAGCGCCATCAGCTTGGGCAGGCCGCACTGGTGCAGCTGCAGCTGGGGACCGACCACGATGACCGAACGGCCCGAGTAGTCGACACGCTTGCCGAGCAGGTTCTGGCGGAACCGGCCCTGCTTGCCCTTCAGCATGTCGGAGAGCGACTTGAGCGGGCGGTTGCCCGGACCGGTGACCGGTCGACCGCGGCGGCCGTTGTCGAACAGCGCGTCGACGGCCTCCTGCAGCATGCGCTTCTCGTTGTTGACGATGATCTCGGGTGCGCCCAGGTCCAGCAGCCGCTTGAGGCGGTTGTTGCGGTTGATGACGCGGCGGTACAGGTCGTTCAGGTCGGAGGTCGCGAAGCGACCGCCGTCGAGCTGCACCATGGGTCGCAGGTCCGGCGGGATGACCGGCACGACGTCGAGGATCATGGCGCGCGGGTCGTTGACCCGGTTGCCGTGCTCGTCGCGGCGGTTGAACGCGGCGACGATCTTGAGGCGCTTGATGGCCTTCTGCTTGCGCTGGGCCGACAGCGGCTTCTTGCCCTCTTCGGGGTCGATGGCCGCACGCAGCTTGACCTCTTCCTCGTCGAGGTCGATGCGGTCGATCAGCTGCTTGATGGCATCGGCGCCCATGCCGCCCTCGAAGTACTCGCCGTAGCGGTCCTCGAGCTCACGCCAGAGCATCTCGTCCTCGAGGATCTGGCGCGGGTACAGGTCCTTGAACTCGTCCCAGACGCGGTTGAGCAGCTCGAGCTCGGCGTCGTAGGTCTCGCGGATGGCGGCGAGGTCCTTGTCGGCCGCCTTGCGGCGGTTCGTCAGGTCGGACTCCTTGGCGCCCTCGGCCTCCAGGGCCTCCAGCTCGGACTCCAGCTCCTCGAGGCGGCGGGCGAGCTCCAGCTCGCGCTCCTTCTCGATGGCCTCACGCTCGCCGATCAGGTCGGCCTCGAGGCTGGGCATGTCGTTGTGGCGCTTCTCGACGTCGACCCAGGTGACCAGGTCGGCCGCGAAGTAGATGACCTTCTCGAGCTGCTTGGCCTTGAGCTCCTCGCGGGGCTCGGTGCCCGAGAGCAGGTAGGCCAGCCACGAGCGGTTGCCACGCAGGTACCAGATGTGCACGGCGGGAGCGGCCAGCTCGATGTGGCCCATGCGCTCGCGCCGGACCTTGGAGCGGGTGACCTCGACGCCGCAGCGCTCGCAGATGATGCCGCGGAAGCGCACACGCTTGTACTTGCCGCAGTAGCACTCCCAGTCCTTCTGCGGACCGAAGATCTTCTCGCAGAAGAGGCCGTCCTTCTCCGGCTTGAGGGTGCGGTAGTTGATGGTCTCCGGCTTCTTGACCTCGCCGTTGGACCACGTGCGGATCGCGTCGGCGGTGGCCAGACCGATCCGGAGCTGATCGAAGAGATTGACGTCGAGCATTCTGGTTGTGCCTCTCAGCGCCCGGCCTGCCGGCGGGCGTCGTCCTCGTCGGTACCACGTTCGGGTCGGGACAGATCGATCCCGAGCTCTTCTGCAGCTCGGATGAAGTCCTCGTCGAGCTCGCGCATCTTGATCTCCTCACCGGTGCGCGAGAGGACCTCGACGTTCAGGCAGAGCGCCTGCATCTCCTTGATGAGCACCTTGAAGCTCTCCGGGATGCCGGGCTCGGGGATGTTCTCGCCCTTGACGATCGCCTCGTAGACCTTGACGCGGCCGAGGGTGTCGTCGGACTTGATGGTCAGCAGCTCCTGGAGGCAGTACGCCGCGCCGTAGGCCTCGAGCGCCCACACCTCCATCTCGCCGAAGCGCTGGCCGCCGAACTGCGCCTTACCGCCCAGCGGCTGCTGGGTGATCATCGAGTACGGGCCGGTGGAGCGGGCGTGGATCTTGTCGTCGACCAGGTGGGCCAGCTTCAGGATGTACTTGTAGCCAACGGTCACCGGGTTGTCGAAGGGCTCGCCGGTGCGGCCGTCGTACAGGGTGGCCTTGCCGTCGGTGCCGATCAGGCCGGCCGTGTCGTCACGGTCCTGCAG
>JAEYNS010000347.1 GCA_023412435.1 Actinomycetes bacterium
GTCTTCGCTCCCCAGAAGGGTGCCGACCCCGGGATGGTCGACCTGCTCGACGCCCAGCTGCGGGCGGGTGCGGGGGCGATCCGGCGCCACCTCGGCGTCGACATCGCCGAGGTCCCGGGGGCGGGCGCGGCCGGCGGGCTGGCCGGCGGCCTGCTGGCCTTCCTCGGCGCCAGGCTGCGGCAGGGCATCGACGTCGTCCTCGACGCCACGGCTTTCGACGAGAAGGCGAGCGGGGCCGACCTCGTCCTCACCGGCGAGGGCAGGATCGACGCCCAGTCGCTGTCCGGCAAGGTAGTGGTCGGCGTGGCCCGCAGGGCAGCCCGGCTCGGCGTCCCTGTGATCGCGGTCGTCGGCCAGGTCGGCGAGGGCTACGAGCCGGTGTTCGACCTCGGGGTGACGCGGGTCGAGGCCACCAGCCCGCCCGGCCGGCCGTTCAGCGAGGCCCGGCTCACCGCCCGCGCAGACCTCGTCGCCGCTCTGGAACGGCTGTTCGGCCCATCCTGACCCGGCTTCGTCCTCCGCCGCCGAGGATGGCCGTCAGTCCGCGACGAGGGCGTACTCGCTGCCGGTCGGCGTGCGTTCCAGGAGTTCGGCCTCCACCATCAGCCGGCGCAGCGTGGCGACATCGTCGTCGTAGGCGGCGAGCCGCTCGTTCAACTCCTGCTCGGCGACCACCTCGCCGGGACGGAGCACGCGGCCCGCGATCAGGGCGAGCAGCTCCAGCCGCTCCGCCGGACGCGAGGGCAGCCCGATCAGCCGCCCGGACGGGGTGAGGAACCGCTCGACGCCCTCGGGGCGCGGACGGGCCGACTCCTGCAGCAGCCGGCGCAGCGCCGCCTCGTCCACCCGTCCGTCGACCACCAGCCCTGCCGCGGTCAACCGGGCCAGGCCGCGGTGGTACTCCTTGTCCGCTGCCGCCGGTTCGGACTCGGCTACCACCCGCGCCAAGGCCCGCCGGGTGTCCGGATTGGCCAGCAGGGCCAGCACCGCACGCCACTGCATGCCGACTCCTCAGGCGCTCGGATCCCGCGCCAGCATGACCGCCTCCTGTTGCTCGGGCGGCAGGACGGAGAAGGTGGCCAGTTCCTCGGCGGTGACGTCGACCCGGTAGACGGTCGGGAAGGCGCCGATCGGCACTATCGAGTGGACCACCCGGTCGGCGTAGACGTGGATCAGGTTGAACGCCTGCCCACCGTCGATGCCGCGGATGCCCGGGGTCGGGTGCAGCAGGTCCATGGTGTAGCAGCTCGCGGCGGCGACCGAGACCGGGATGCCGGCGAAGGTGCTCCAGGTGCTGTAGTGCAGGTGGCCGGCGATGATCGCCCGGACGTCGCTACCGGCCAGGACAGCCGCGAGCGCCGCCTGCTCGCGCAGCTCGATCAGCTGGGTCAACTCGATCGGCAGCGGAACCGGCGGGTGGTGCAGGGCGAGGATCGTGCCGCGCGGTGCCGGGGTGTCGAGCACTCCCCGCAGCCAGCCGAGCTGGGCCTCGGTCAGGTCGCCGTAGTGGTGGCCGGGCACCGAGGTGTCGAGCGCCACCAGCCGCAGGCCGTCCAGGTCGAACACCCCATCCACCGGGGCGTCGCTGCGGTCCTCGTCGAGCAGGACCTCCCGGAACTCCTCGCGGTGGTCGTGGTTGCCCATCACCCACACCAGCCGGGCGCCGAGTTCGGCGGCCACCGGCTCCAGCTGGGCCCGGACCCGGGCGTAGGCGGTCGCCGCCCCGGTGTCGGCGACGTCGCCGGTCACCACGATGGCAGCCGGACGCAGCCCGCTGGCCACCAGCCCGCGCAGCGCCTCGGCGAGGTTGCCGTCCGAATCCGCCACCCCCATCAGCAGCGATCCGTCGGCGACGAAGTGGGTGTCGCTGAGGTGGACGATGACCTGCTCCGGCGGCGGGTACTGACCCAGGTTGTTCACAGCTGCTCCGTTCTCCCCCTGCATTGAACACTGTGGCACCCGCGACTGCCCACCACCCACGCCCGGCCTGCGGCGATACAGTGAGCGGGTGCCCAGCGAGCCGTACGCCGTGGTCGTCGGCGGCGCCGCCATGGACCTCAAGGCCCGCAGCGCCGCGCCCGCGCGGCTGCACACGTCCAACCCGGGGACCCTGACCCAGACCGCCGGCGGTGTGGGCCGCAACATCGCCGAAGGCCTGGCCCGGCTCGGCAGCCCCGTCCATCTGGTGGCCGCCATCGGCGACGACCTGGCCGGGGAGGACCTGCTGGCCCGCACCGCCCGCGCCGGCGTCCGGCTCGACCACATCGTGCGCGGACCGCAGCCCACCGGCAGCTACCTCGCCCTGCTCGACTCCGACGGTGAACTGCTCGCCGCGGTGGCCGACCTGGCCGCCACCGACGCGCTCACCGTCGCCCAGATCACCGGCACCCGCGACCTGCTCACCGGAGCCGGCATCGTCGTGCTGGACGGCAACCTGCCGGCCGGCGTCGTGGTGTGGGTGCTCACCGTCGCCGCCGCCGCCGGAGTGCCCGCCGTGCTCGAGCCGGTCAGCGTCGCCAAGGCCCAGCGCCTCAGCGCGCTCGTGCGCCCCCGCCACCCGCTGTTCACCGTCACCCCCAACACCGACGAACTGGCAGCCCTTGCCGGACAGCCGGTCGCCGACACCAGGGACGCGATCGAAGCTGCCGGGACGCTGCGCTCCCGCGGGGTCTCCCACGTCTGGGTCAGCCGCGGCCCGCGCGGCAGCCTGTTCTGTGCCGCCGACGGCACCGTCACGGTGCTGGAACCGGTGCCTACCGAGGTGGTCGACGTGACCGGGGCCGGCGACGCCCTGACCGCGGGCTACGTCCACGGCCTGCTGTCCGGCGAAGACCCCCTCGCCGCCGCCCGGACCGGCCACCTGGCCGCCGCGCTCACCATCGCGAGCCCGCACACCGTCCGTCCCGACCTCGGCGAGGCCGTCGCCGAGGCCCGATCCCACGCCCGAGGAGCCCCCCGATGACCACACCGCACCCGATGCTCGCCGTCTCGTCCGAGGTGGGCGAGGCCCTGGCCGCCGGGGCGCCGGTGGTGGCGCTGGAGTCGACGATCATCAGCCACGGCATGCCCTACCCGCGCAACGTGCAGACGGCGCGCGAGGTGGAGGGGATCGTGCGGGCGGGCGGTGCCACCCCGGCCACCATCGCGGTGCTGCACGGAGTGCCGCGGATCGGGCTGGACGACGCCGAGCTCGACCTGCTGGGCTCCGACGACAACGTCCGCAAGGTGTCGATCCGCGACCTCCCCTACGTGGTCGCCAGGCGGGAGCACGGGGCGACCACCGTGGCCTCGACGATGCGGCTCGCCGCCCTGGCCGGGATCCGGGTGTTCGTCACCGGCGGCCTGGGCGGGGTCCACCGCGGCGCGGAGTCCACCATGGACATCTCCGCGGACCTGACCGAGCTTTCCCTGACCGACGTCGCCGTGGTGAGCGCCGGGGTGAAGTCGCTGCTCGACATCGGACGGACCCTCGAGGTGCTGGAGACCCTCGGCGTTCCCGTGATCAGCGTCGGCTCCGACGACTTCCCGTCCTTCTACTCCCGCTCCTCCGGGTTCCGCTCACCGCTGCGGCTGGACACCCCCGGGGACCTCGCCGCCGCCATGAGGGCGAAGTGGGACCTGGGCCTGGCCGGCGGAATGGTGATCGCCAACCCGATCCCCGAAGCGGCCGAGATGCCGCAGGCCGAGATCGGCGCCCTGATCGCCCGGGCGGTCGCCGAGGCGGAGGAGCAGGGCATCACCGGCGCCGCGATCACCCCCTACCTGCTGGGACGGATCGTCGAGCTGTCCGGCGGGGCCTCGCTGGAGGCGAACATCGCGCTGGTGAAGGACAACGCCCGGCTGGGGGCGGCGATCGCGGTAGCCTACGCCCGGCTCTGACCCGCGCGGGCCACCGGGCGGGTGCCCGCGGCGAGTATCACGGCCACCCTTGCCGCACTCCTCCACCATGTGAACACAATGGTCCTCATGGCCGACGCGTCCCCCCTCGCGGACGGGCCCGACCTCCCGACCCGTACCCGGTGGCAGGAGGCGGCAGCCCGGTTCGAACGGTGGCGCGACGGCGACGCCCTGGCGATGGACGACCTCGTCCGCCTGATGACGCCGGTGCTGTGGCAGGTGGTGCGGGCCTACGGGCTCGACAGGGCGCTGGCCGAGGACGTGGTGCAGACCACCTGGCTCGCCCTGGTCCGCCAGCACGACTCGATCACGCAACCGCAGGCGGTCGCCGGCTGGCTGATGACCACCGCCCGCCGGGAGGCGTGGCGGGTCGGCAGGCAGCAGCGCAGGGCCGACCCCGCCGAGCCCGAGGCACTCGACCCCAGGCTCCCGGTCCGGGAGTCGGCAGAGGACACCGCGGGGCGCGGGGAAGCCGCGGCCGAGCTGTGGCAGGCGGTCACCCGGCTCACCGAGCGGTGCCGCCGGCTGCTGCGGGTGATCGCCTTCGAGGACCGTCCCGACTACGCGCGCCTGGCGGGCGAGCTCGGCATGCCGGTCGGTAGCATCGGGCCGACCCGGCAGCGCTGCCTGGCGAAGCTGCGGACGCTCCTCGCGGGCGGGGAAGGGGTGACGGCATGACCGACTACCCGATCCCGCACGCCGACGCCGAACTGTTCAGCAAGCTGCGCGAGCTGTGGGAGAACGTCGATCCCATACCCGCGGACCTCACCGACCGGATCGTGGCCGCGGTGGCGATCGACGACCTGAACCGGGAGTGGGAACTGCTCTCGCTGGTGGAGGGCGCGGCGGTGGCGGGCGTCCGGGGCGGGGACGCCCCCCGGACCCTGCAGTTCGGCGACGGCGAGACCAGCGTGCTGCTCCACATCTCCGACACCGAGGACGGCCGCCGCCGGATCGACGGCTGGGTGGACGCCGACGTGCTGGCGGTCCGGCTCGAGGCGGGAGACCGCGAGCACGCCGCCGGTCCCAGCGCCGCCGGTCGGTTCGCCTTCGACGCGGTTCCACCGGGGCCGGCCCGGGTTCGCCTGATCACGAAGGCCGGCGACGGCGTCCGGGAGTTCACCACCCCGCAGTTCGACGTCTGACCCGCGGCGCGTGACGCCCGGTACACCCCCAGCAAGGAGCGCAGATGACCCAGAACCCCAACGAACCCGGCGAACGACAGCAGCCGAGGGGGTGGGGGTGGCGGCAGCGGGCCGTCGGGTCCATCCCGTTCGGCGCGGTGCTGAACCCGCTGGTGGAGCCCCGCGAGGGCCTGGTCGTGTTCCCGACCGTCTACCTGCCCGACCGCCTGCTCGCCTCCAGCGCCGGCGACCTGGGGGACAACCTCGACCTGCTGGCCCGGGCGGCGGCCGGCTTCGGCTGGGGGGTCGAGCGGCAGCGGCTGGACGGCAGCCGGCTCGGCGACGACGAGAAGCTCCCGGAGCCGCGCTACCCGGGTGGGCCGGTCACCCTCCTCGTCCGGCTGACCAGCCCCGACCTGCCGGACCGGGTCGAATCGCCCGCGCCCCCGGACGCCTGGCGGGTGCTGCAGCGGGCCCGCCGGCTCAGCGGTGACCACCTGCGCGGGGTCGGCCTCGACCACGTGATAGCCATCGACCCGATCGGGCTCAACCCGTACACCCAGACGAACCCCTACACCCAGACCAACCCGTACACCCAGACCAACCCGTACACCCAGACCAACCCCTACACCCAGACCAACCCGGTCGGTGAGTACGGCTGGCCCGGCCGCGGCGGACGGCAGGCGGTGGCGTGGATCGGGCCGGCGCCGCTGCGCACCGGGCTGAAGCACCCCCCGGTGGTCGCCGTCCTCGACACCGGGTGCGGTGAGCACCCGTGGCTGGTGGACGGGGTGAACCGGAACCTGACGGTGGACGGGGTGCCGGTCGGGCTCACCGACCCCGCCGACCCGGAGCGCTACCCCGAGCTGTACGGCCCGCTGGACGGCCAGCTCGACCCGGTCGCCGGGCACGGGACCTTCATCGCGGGGATCATCCGGCAGGCGGCGCCGGACGCCGAGATCCTCGCGATCCGGGTCGCCAACGGCCTCGGCGTCGTGAACGAGAGCGCCCTGCTCAAGGTGCTGGAGGATTTGGCGGTGCTGCTGCACCGGTACCGCCACGGCCTGCCCGACGGGCAGCGGATCGACGTGCTCAGCCTGTCGATGGGCTACTACCACGAGACCCCGCAGGACGGCCTGTTCGACACCGTCCTGTTCGACCTGCTGCGCGACCTGCGGCGGCTCGGCTGCGTGGTGGTCACCTCGGCGGGCAACGACGCCACCGACCGTCCGACCTTCCCCGGCTCGTTGTGGCCGTGGCCGGGGGCCGACAACGGCATCACCCCCGACGGCTTCGCCGACCACCTCTGCGTCGGGGCGCTGAACCCCGGCGGGCAGACCACGGCGTTGTTCTCCAACGTCGGCGCCTGGGTCGGGACGTGGGCGGTCGGGGCCTCGGTGGTCAGCACTACGCCGTCCTTCACCGGCGGCGTGCAGCCCACCGCCAGGGACGACGCCTATGCCCGGCGGCGCGAGTCGGAGGAGCCCGACGACTACCGCAGCGGGTTCGCGGTGTGGAGCGGCACCTCGTTCGCGGCGCCGCTGGTCGCCGGACGGGTGGCGGCCGCGCTCGCGGCGCTGACCGGCGGCCGGGCCGCCGCTGCCGGGCTGGAG
>JAEYNS010000017.1 GCA_023412435.1 Actinomycetes bacterium
ACCGGCTGCTCGTCCATCTACGGCGGGAACCTGCCGACCACGCCGTGGGCGTCCAACAAGTACGGACGCGGACCGGCCTGGTCGAACTCGCTGTTCGAGGACAACGCGGAGTTCGGCCTCGGGCTGCGGCTGGCTGCCGACCTGCACACCGGCACCGCGCGGCAGCGGCTGGAGGAACTGCGTCCAGAACTCGGCGACGCCACCGTCGACGCGATCCTGAACGCGCCGCAGCAGCACGAGTCGGAGCTGTCCCAGCAGCGGGCGCGGGTGGACGCGCTGAAGGCGCTGCTGGACACCATGAGCGGGCCGAAGGTGGAGGACCTCCGCTCGGTGGCCGACCACCTGCTGCGACGCTCGGTGTGGATCGTCGGCGGAGACGGCTGGGCGTACGACATCGGCTCGGCGGGCGTGGACCACGTCCTCGCCTCCGGCCGCGACGTCAACGTGCTGGTGATGGACACCGAGGTGTACTCCAACACCGGCGGCCAGGCCTCGAAGTCGACCCCGCTCGGCGCCGTCGCCAAGTTCGCCTCCGGCGGCAAGCTGACCGGCAAGAAGGACGTCGCGATGCAGGCGGTGTCCTACGGCAACGTCTACGTCGCACGGGTGGCGATGGGCGCCGACCCGCAGCAGACCCTGAAGGCCTTCCGGGAGGCCGAGGCCTACGACGGTCCGAGCCTCATCCTCGCCTACAGCCACTGCATCGCCCACGGCATCGACATGCGCAAGGGTCTCGACCAGCAGTACAAGGCTGTCGCCAGCGGGCACTGGCCGCTGATGCGGTACAACCCCGTGCTGCGGATGGCGGGCCGGAACCCGTTCCTGCTCGACTCGCCACGGCCGCGGATCTCGCTGAAGGAGTACCACGACCAGGAGCTCCGCTTCCGGATGCTGGCCAACACCGACCCCGAGGCCGCCGCCCGCTTCCTCGAGTTCGGCCAGGACGCAGTGAACCGCCGCTGGGCCGAGTACGAGGAGATGGCGACCCGCGGTGCGGAGCGGTTCGCCGCCGACGCCAGGAGTGACCGATGAACCTGCAGACCACCTATCTCGGGCTGCCGCTGCGCAACCCGCTGGTCGCCTCCGCCGGACCCCTGTCGCAGACGGTGGACGGGGTGAAGGGACTGGCCGACGGGGGCGTCGGCGCCGTGGTGCTCTACTCGCTGTTCGAGGAACAGGTCCGCGCCCAGCTGGCCCAGGCCGAGCGGGACGCCCAACTCGAGGAGGAGCATGCCGAGGCGTTCGCCGAGGCCACCAGCTACTTCCCGAGCCTGACCGCCGAGCCGGCCGAGACCGTGGCGCTCACCTACCTGTCCCTGGTGGAGCGGGCGGCGTCCGCCATCGACGTCCCGCTGATCGCCAGCCTGAACGGCAGCTCGGTCGGGTCATGGGTGCGGTTCGCCCGCCAGCTCGAGGAGGCGGGCGCCGCCGCCCTCGAGCTGAACATCTACTTCGTGCCCGGCGACACCAGCCTCACCGGCCCTGAGGTCGAGCAGCGCCACGTCGACATCGTGGCGGGGGTGAAGCAGAACGTCTCCATCCCTGTCGCGGTCAAGCTGTCGCCGCACTTCTCGTCCTTCGGCAACCTCGCCGTCCGGCTGACCGAGGCGGGGGCCGACGGGCTGGTGCTGTTCAACAGGTTCCTGCAGCCCGAGGTCGACATCGAGCGGGTCGAGGTGGTGCCCGGCGTCGAGCTGTCCAGCCGCGCCGAGGGCCGGCTGCCCCGGACCTGGATCGCCGCGCTGCGGCATCGGCTGCCGGTCTCGCTGGCCGCGACCTCCGGGGTTGAGGACGCCGAGGACGTGGTCCGCTACCTGCTCGCGGGAGCGGACGTGGTGATGACCACCTCCGCCCTGATCCGCCACGGCCGCGACTACTCCCGGGTGCTGCTCGACGGCCTGCTGGAGTGGTTGCAGCGTAAGGGCTTCCGCTCGGTGGACCAGGCCCGCGGCCTGCTCGCCGTCCCGGCGGGGGTGGATTCCAGCGGATACCAGCGCGCCGGCTATGTCACAGCGCTGGAGAAGGCGAAGGCGAGGTACGGGTCCCTCCAGGGCTGAGGCCCAGTGTCGGGGGCGGTTCCCCGGTCCCAGGAAGGTGCGGTCTGGGCCAGGGAGGAACCGTCCCCAGGACGGGTTGGCGCTAGGGTGGTGGCCACTCAGGAGGTCACCATCAGCGAGGATCAGCAGGGCGCGCTGCCCGTTCCAGCCGACAAGCCGGCGAAGCCGCTCACGATCGCCGAGTTCACCGACAACTACGGCCCCGGCCACTCCGGTCTGCTCTACGCCGTCCACTTCCTGGAGAAGCAGGTGCTGGACGCCGGGCACCGGCTGCTCGTCGTCGCGCCGGTCGCCGACGGCCCCAACCCGTACGCCGGCCACGAGCGGCGCCGCGAGATCCGGCTGCCGTCCGTCCCGCTCCCGGGAAACCCGGTGCGGATCTCGATGGGCCAGGACTACGACTACCGGCTCGCGCAGCTGGTGGCGAACCCGCCGGACGTGATCCACGTCCACGGCCTCGGCGGGGTCGGCCTGCTGGGGATGTGGGTGGCGCAACGGGCGAACAAGCCGCTCATCATCACCTGGCACACCGACTTCGAGGCCTATGCCGACCACTACTGGCATCTGGTGCCGCTGCTCAACGCGGCGTACAAGGTGTACACGATGCACATGGAGGGCATCACCTGGGCGCAGCTGAAGAAGCGGATCCGCTTCAAGCGGCCCCGTCGCGGCAGCGCCCAGATCGAGCTGCTGCGGGTGGCCGCCGGCATGCTGACCGACGCCGACCTTGTCACCACCCCGTCGGACAAGACCGCCAAGCGGGTGCTCGAGATCGCCCCGCACGCAAAGGTGCGGGTGGTGCCCAACGGCACCGACGCGCTGCCTGAGCTGCCGCCGGTGCACAAGGGACGCGGCCCGCGGCTGCTGTATGTCGGGCGGATCGCGGTGGAGAAGGGTCTCGACCTGATGCTCGACGGGTTCGAGCTCGTGCGTGACCACCTCCCCGACGCCGAGCTGATGCTGGTGGGTGACTGGAAGAAGACGCCGGCGGGGCTGCGCGGCCGGCTGAAGCGGGCGGCCCGCTACCGCGGGGTGAAGCTCGTGGGGCAGGTGCCGCGTGAGCAGCTGGGCGCGTACTACGCCTCGGCCGACCTGTTCCTGTTCACCTCGCTGACCGACACCCAGGCCCTGGTGCTCCACGAAGCCGCGCACGCCGGGCTGCCCTTCGTCTCGGTCGACAACGAACTGCGCCTCGTGATGGACCAGGGAGTGAACGCGCTGTTCGCCCGCCCGAACGCCGTCTCGCTGGCCGGCACGATCATCCAGATGCTCGGCGCCCTGCAGGATTCCGAGTTCAAGGCGAGGGCGGCGGCCCGGAGCCGGGAGCTGGCGGCCCGCTACACGATCGCCAACCAGTCCCGCGAGTTCGTCGAGCTGTACGAGAAGGTGGCCGCGGGCGAGCCGGTGGAACTCACCAGGGGCATCGAGCCCGACTTCGCCCGGCCGTTCTTCCCCAGCCGGCGGGTGACCGCCACCTACCAGCCGCCGCCGGCGTCGCCGGACTGACGCCGGCTCAGGCGCGAGGCTGGAAGCTGCGCAGGCGCAGGCTGTTCAGCACCACGAAGACCGACGAGAAGGCCATCGCCGCGCCCGCGATCATCGGGTTCAGGTACCCCAGCGCAGCGAGCGGAATCGCGGCGACGTTGTAGGCGAAGGCCCAGAACAGGTTGCCCTTGATGGTGCCGAGAGTGGCCCGGGACAGCCGGATCGCATCCGCTGCCACCCGCAGGTCGCCCCGCATCAGGGTGAGGTCGGACGCCTCGATGGCGGCATCGGTGCCGGTGCCGAGCGCGATGCCGAGATCGGCCTGCGCCAGCGCCGCCGCGTCGTTCACCCCGTCCCCGACCATCGCCACCCTGCGACCTGCGGCCTGCAGGTCCTTGACGGTCCGGACCTTGTCCGCCGGCAGCACCTCGGCGATCACCTCGCTCACCCCGCCCTCGGCGCCGACGGCGTCCGCCGTGGCCCGGTTGTCGCCGGTCAACAACACGGGAGTCAGCCCGAGCGCCCGGAACTGGGCCACCGCCTCGGCGGCGCCGGGCTTGACCGTGTCGGCGACCTCGATCAGGCCGCGCAGCCGTCCATCCCAGGCCACGGCGACCAGCGTGGTGCCCACGCGCGCGGACAGCTCTGCCTCCAGATCGGGCAGCTCAACGGATTCGGCCTCGTCCACCCCAACTGGAGGCAGATTCGTCGCAGTCACCCAGCCCGGCTTCCCGACCCGCACCTCGCGGCCGTCCACCCGGGCCACCACCCCCTGGCCGGGCTGGTTGGTGAGGGTCTCCAGGACGGCGTCGGAGCCGGCGTGGGCGGCGATGGCGCGGGCGATCGGGTGTTCGGAGCCGGCCTCGGCGGCCCCGGCCAGCCGCAGCAGTTCGGCCTCGGTAGAGCCGGCCACCGCCCGGACGCCGACCACCGCCATCACGCCGGTGGTCACCGTCCCGGTCTTGTCCAGCACGATGGTGTCCACTTCGCGGGTGCGCTCCAGCGCCTCGGCGCCGCGGATCACGATGCCGAGCTGGGCACCGCGGCCGGTGCCGGCCAGCAACGCGGTGGGGGTGGCGAGACCGAGCGCGCAGGGACAGGCGATGATCAGGACGGCGACCGCCGCCGAGGCGGCGAAGGACAGGCCCGCGCCGGCCAGCAGCCAGCCGACCAGCACCAGCACCGCCAGCCCGAGAACCACCGGGACGAAGACGCCGGTGATCCGGTCGGCGAGCCACTGCACCCTCGCCTTCCCGGTCTGTGCCTCCTCGACGAGCCGCGCGATGTGCGCCAGCTGGGTGTCCTTGCCGACCCGCGTGGCCCGCACCACCAGCCGGCCGTGGGTGTTCAGGGTGGCGCCGGTGACCTCGTCGCCCGCCGCGACGTCCACCGGGACCGACTCCCCGGTGACCAGGGACCTGTCAACGGCGGAGAACCCGCTCACCACCTGACCGTCGGTGGCGATCTTCTCGCCGGGCCGCACCACGAACTCGTCGCCTACCTTGAGCCGGTCGATCGGCAGCGGCGTCTCCACCCCGTCGACCAGCACGGTCGCCTGGGTGGCTCCGAGCTGAAGCAGGGTCCGGATCGCCTCGCCCGCCCTGGCTTTGGCCCTGGCCTCGAGCCAGCGTCCCAGCAGCAGGAAGAAGATGATCGCGACGACGGCCTCGAGGTAGATGTTCGCCTCGCCGTGCCCCCTCATCAGTTGGAGCTCGAAGGCGTGGGTGTAGCCGATCTCGCCCGCCCGTCCGAAGAACAGCGCGTACAGGCTCCAGCCGAAGGCCGCCGTCGTGCCGAGACTGATCAGGGTGTCCATGGTCGTCGCCCCATGGCGCAGGTTGACGAGGGCCGAGTGGTGGAAGGGCCAGCCCGCCCAGGCGTAGACCGGGATCGTCAACGCCAGCGAGACCCACTGCCAACCGGGGAACTGCCAGGCGGTGACCATCGCGAGCAGGATCACGGGGACGGCGAGCACACCCGCCACCACCCCGCGGGTGCGCAACCGGGCGGCATGGTCGACCGGCGGGGCGTCCGGCACCGGCAGCGCGGCGCCGTAGCCGGTGTTCTCCACGACCCCGATCAGCTCGTCGACGGTGATCCCGGACGGGTGCAGCACCCTGGCCTTCTCGGTGGCGTAGTTGACGCTCGCCTGCACCCCGTCCAGCTTGTTCAGCTTCTTCTCGATCCGCGCGGCACAGGAAGCGCAGGTCATCCCCGTGATGTCGAGTTCGACGGACTCGCGCTGCTGGGTGGTCATGGTCTGGTTCTCCAAAGGGCTGGGAGGGTGGCGGCCAGGGATGCCTGTCGCGCCCCCGCCCCGCCTCGCGGTCGTCGCTCAGGCGACGCTGTACTGGTCGCCGGCCTCGTAGACGGCCTCGACCACCCGATCGAAGTCGACGGGGGCGTCACTGTGGATGGTCATGGCCCCGGCCAGGTCGAGGTCCACGCCGGACACGCCGGGGATCGAGAGGACCTCCTCCTTGACGGCGCTGACGCAGTGGCCGCAGGTCATCCCGGTCACGGTGTAGGTGGTGTCGATCATGGTTCTCCTCGGTGGGTTGTGGTGGGTCAGGACCGGACCAGCCGGCCGATCGCGGCGGAGGCCTCGGAGAGTTTGGCGTCGGCGACCTCGCCGCCCTCCCTGACAGCTTCCGCCACGCAGTGCTGCAGGTGCTCCTCGAGCAGCACGAGCGCAAAGGACTCCAGCGCCTTGGTCATCGCCGAGACCTGGGTGAGGATGTCGATGCAGTAGACGTCCTCGCTGACCATACGCTGCAGCCCGCGAGCCTGCCCCTCGATGCGCTTGAGGCGCTTGAGGTGGTCTGGTCGGGTCTGGCTGTAGCCGTGCTGACCCGGGGTCGGGTGGTCAAGGTGTGCACTGTGTGACACGTGTTCCGTCGTCATTTCTCTCCTCCCTTGTCAGCATACCCCCCTAGGGTATCACCTGTCACTGTGACGGCTGTGGACAGGATGTGCATAACTCCCCGGCGCGGCTCCTATATCGGGGGCCTGCCACGGTTGTCAAGCCAGCCCGCCTTCAGTCGGCGTTAACCTCAAATTCAATCTTCGTCCACACCCCGACGTCCCTGTATGCGCTTGTCACAGTCGGTTCCTCGATGAACTTCCCCGGCTGTCCACAGCTGGGCCAGCAGGTTGTGCACACCCGTCCGGGCGTGTCCGGCGAGTTGTCCCCAGACCGTCCACAGACCCTGTGGAAGCTGCCGTTGAGCAGTCGCCCCGAGAGGGTTTAGCGTGAGTCCTCAGACCGTTCTCACCACCCCCTGGCAGTTCCTCGCGGGCCGCCGGCTGGGGGCAGGCCGGGAACTGTCTGAGGGACGGCCTACCGTAACGGACAAGGCTGAGATTTCGGGCGTGGAGGTTTTCAGTGTCGCTGGCTCAGGTGGTGCCGTACGGGAGTGAGGCTCCCGAGTACGGCGCCAGCGATCGCACCCCGCCGCAGGACGTCCAGGCCGAGCAGAGCGTGCTCGGCGCGATGCTGATGAGCAAGGATGCGATCGGCGACGTCTCCGAGATCGTGAAGGGCCACGACTTCTACCGGCCCGCCCACGAGCAGATCTTCCACGCCATCGTCGACCTGTACGGCAGGGGGGAGCCGGCCGATGCGATCACGGTCGCCGACGAGCTGACCAAGCGGGGCGAGCTGGGACGGGTCGGCGGGCACATCTACCTGCACGAGCTGCTCTCCACCGTCTCGATCGCCTCCAACGCCTCCTACTACGCCGAGATCGTCAGGGAGAAGGCGATCCTGCGACGGCTGGTCGAGGCATCGATGAAGATCGCCCAGCTCGGCTACTCCGGCCAGGGTGACGTGGCGGGCATCGTCGACGCCGCCCAGCAGGCCATCTATGAGGTGGCCGAGGGCAAGACCAGCGACGACTACGAGCCGCTCGCCGCGCTGATGGAGGCCACCCTCGACGAGATCGAGGCGCTCTCGGCGCACGGCATCATGGCCGGCGTGCCCACCGGCTTCGTCGAGCTCGACGAGCTGACCAACGGCCTCCACCCCGGCCAGATGGTGATCGTCGCCGCCCGTCCCGGCGTCGGCAAGTCGACCCTCGGGCTCGATCTCGCGCGCTCGGCCTCCATTCAGCACAAGCTCTGCTCGGCCTTCTTCAGCCTGGAAATGACCAAGACCGAGATCGTGATGCGCCTGCTCTCCGCCGAGGCCCAGGTGCCGCTTCACGACATCCGCAAGGGCCGGATGAGCGACGAGAACTGGAGCCGGATCGCCCGGAAGACCGCCGAGGTCGCCGAGGCGCCGCTGTTCATCGACGACTCGCCGAACCTCACCATGATGGAGATCAGGGCGAAGGCGCGGCGGCTCAAGCAGCGCCACGACCTCAAGCTCGTGATCGTCGACTACCTTCAGCTGATGAGCTCGGGCAAGCGGGTGGAGAGCCGCCAACTGGAGGTCTCGGAGTTCTCCCGGCAGATGAAGCTGCTGGCCAAGGAGCTCGAGGTGCCGGTGGTCGCGCTGTCCCAGCTCAACCGTGGTCCCGAGCAGCGCACCGACAAGAAGCCGATGCTGTCGGACCTGCGCGAGTCCGGCTCGCTGGAGCAGGACGCCGACATGGTGATCCTGTTGCACCGCGAGGACATGTACAACCAGAACTCCGAGCGGGCCGGCGAGGCCGACCTGATCGTGGCCAAGCACCGCAACGGCCAGACCCGTCCGGTGACCGTGGCCTTCCAGGGCCACTACAGCCGCTTCGTCGACATGCAGCACTGAAGCGACCACCACTGCCGCGCTACAGATCTGTAGATAGTTCTGTCTACGCCACGTACGCTCGACGGCATGGGTGACACGACCACGATCCGTATCAGCAGGAAGACGCACGCGTCGGTGACACGGTTGGCCGCCGAGCGCCACGAGAGCATCGACGAGACGGTCAGCCGCGCAGTTCGGGCGCTTCGCCAAGACACGATGGCG
This sequence comes from Actinomycetes bacterium, assembly GCA_023412435.1. GTDB lineage: Bacteria > Actinomycetota > Actinomycetes > Propionibacteriales > Propionibacteriaceae > Propionicimonas. The sequence continues at coordinate 8,494 of JAEYNS010000017.1, forward strand.
CGCGATCTCGCTGCTGAACTGACTGACGACGAAACGGCCTGGCTCGATGCTGACGCCGGGTGACATCGTTGACCTTGACCTCGGTGTGCCCCACGGCAGCGAGGCCGGACTGCGTCGACCAGCTGTCGTGGTGACGGCGGCACGGATCCTGCGCGGCGGGCCGAATGTGGTGCAGGTCGTGCCCTTGACCCGCACCCTTCGTCAGAGCAGCGTCGAGGTGCTCATTGACCCGGATCAGGCCAATGGCCTTGAGGCGAAGTCGGCGGCTCAATGCCAGCATCTGCGCTCCGTCGCGACGAGCCGGATTCACCGGCGGAGAGGGAACATCGGCCCAGCGGTGCTCGGTGAGATTCGCGAGACCCTCACGCTGCTCCTGGATCTCTAGCTCCAGGACACCAGAGACCGCGACCCCCTGTTTCCGCTCCGGCGGAGCCGTTCGTTCGGCCGTCCCGGATGAGGCGCTACCCGCTGGGGCTAGCGTGGGGTCGTGGCTTCTGTGGAGGGGTCTTCGGGACGGCTCGTGACGGCGGACGCGTTGGTGGCTGGGCCGCGTGGTCGTCGGCTGCTGCTCGAGTTCGCCGTCGCCGGCGAGGACGCGGTGCTGGGTGAGGGCGGGGAGCATCCCCTGCAGGCGGCGGTGTTTGATGCGGCGTTCCGGTTGGCCAGGGACCATGGTCAGGCCGTCATGCGGTTCGGCTGGGGCGAGCGCCGGGCGCGTCCGGAGCTGACTGTCGCTGGGGTGGTCTCCCGGCTGGCCGACGTACCGTTGGCCCGGGTCTCGCCGGAGTTGCTGGTGGAGTCGCTGTCGGCCTCGGTGGACTCGGCGATGTACTGGCAGGAGCCGGATGGGGACGACCTGCTGTGCGCGGTCCCCGAGGTGCGCGAAGCGCTGCTGCGAGTGGCGGAGCATCTGGTGGGCTCGCCGCAGGTGCAGGCGTGGGCGGCTCGGTACGACCCGGCTGACCAGTGGCAGGTGGTCTGGGACGGCGACCACCCGCCGCCACGGCCGGACCTGGCCCGTTGGCGGGAGAAGGTGGTGGAGCGCGAGGCGGAGGCGCGGCGGGATCGGCCCGCGAACCCTCGGGCGAACTGGACCGATCACTGGTGGTCCCGGCCTCCGCTTGAGGTGGCGAGCTCGACGGGTTCGTTCGGTGGCGCCGGCCCATACGGGCTGTGGCTCGTCGAGGACAGCTTCGGTTGGGAGGCTGCAACCGTCCAGCGGCTCGAGGTGGATTTGACTGCCCGGGTCCTGGAGATCGACGGGGCGCAGGCGTGGGCCGCGCTGTGTGCACAGTTCCCCCTGGACGTGACCGCGTCCAAGCGGCACGACTGGTACCGCACCACGGGCTTGTCGGGACGGTGGGTGATCCCCGACTGGAGCCTGGTCGCCGAGCGCTACGACGGTGTCCACCTCAGCATCGCCGGCTACCTGGCAGCGGCAACCACGGGCATTGGTGTCGGCGACGCAGCCAGCGTGATCGCGGGGTGGGGCCCGGACACCACCTGGTGGCTCACCGACACCTACCGACCGGTCGGTGACGCCGTCCGGTGGCACACCACAAGCGACGGCTCCCCCATGCCGTGGATCCCGGGCCCGTGACGACCAGGCGTGAAGTCGGAGTGCGTCATCACTGCGCTGACGCCGACGGCGTGGTCGATCCGGGCTGCGGAGGCCGGAGCGCCGGCGGACTCTATGCTCGGCGCATGCTCGACACCAGCACCGTGGCGGACAATGCGACAGCGTGGGCGCGGCTGTGGGTGGGATCGACGTCGTACGCCACGCGGTGCCTGGCCTTCGTGGAGGACGCCATCGAGCGCGCCAATGGCATCGAGATCTTCGGCGGGGACGACGCCCACGAATCCGCCGTGCTCTACGGGGCGCACACGCGCGCCGGGGGCACCTCGCCGCCGGCCGGAGCGCTGGTCTTCTACGACAGCGTCTGCGCCATCGGCGGACAGCGGCGCAACTGGGGCCATGTCGGCATGAGTCTTGGCGACGGCGCGATCATCCACGCCTGGGACCGCGTCCGCATCGACGACCTGCTGGCCGTCGAGCAGCTGACCCCGCCGCCCGGCGGCGAGCCGCTGTCATTCATCGGGTGGGTTCCGCTGAGTCGCGTGCTGGAAGGCAGCGTCCCGAAGACCTATGCCGAAGACGACCCTGCCGAAGCCGCGGTGCGGACCCAGCGTGAGCGGTTCGGCTCCCCCTAGCCGGGCCGGTCCCCCGGGGACGCGGGTGTCCCAAGGACTGGCGCCGATCAGTGCAGCGACGAGTCGGCAGGTGTCAACTCCCAGCGCCGGAACCGGACGGTCAGCCCGGAGCGGGTCGGGGCGGCCAGGAACGGGCCGGCTACGAGCTCGGCGGCCGGGTCGAGCGGGGCCAGCCGCACCAGCCGGAACGGCTCTCCCTCGACCCGTGCCCTGATGGTGACTGCGTCGCCCGAGCGGCTGGCCCGGACGATCACCCGGCGACCCGCCCACTCGGGGATCGGCGCCGAGGACCAGTCCGAGACCTCGTCGGTGACCACGGCACCCACGCACGGCGCACCGTCGGCGTACTCGATCCCTGCCTTGATCCAGCGGGTGGCCGAGGCCTGCAGGAAGACCCCGGCCTGGTCGAACTGCTGGTCCATGGTGGCGTCGAACTCCACTTCGACAGCGGCGTCAGGCGGCAGCGGGGCGAGCAGGGCGTGCGCATCGTCGTGGATGAACCCGTACGACGTGGTGCGCCACGCGTCCGACCCCTCCACGGCGGTCACCACCAGGTCATTGCCGTCAACCTCGGAGCTCACCGGCGGCGTGCTCCAGACTCCTTCGTCCCACTCCACAATGCGCGTCGTCACAGGCTCACCCTAGGCCCCGTCCGGCCTGACCGGACGGCTGGCGCGCGATCAGGGTGAAGCTCGCGGGCAGCCGTTCGGGGCGCTCGCGGAGCCGGTACTCCCCGGTCGCGGGGTTGAGCTCCATCAGGCCGGGCAGCGCCTCCCAGGGCACGCTGTCATGCTCGACCAGCGCTGTCACCTCCAGGCCGGCGTCCAGCACGGCCGTGACGATCTCGCCCAACCCGTGGTTCCACTCCACCGACTCCGGGGACGCGACCACGCCGTCCCCGGCGTAGGTGGTCTCCTCGACCCACCGCATCGGCTCCGCCTGCTCGAAGTAGGGCAACTCCAGCGCGGGGGTCGCAGCGCCAGGGCCGGACACCCACGGCTGCTGGGTGCGATCGGGGTGCTCGTCGGCCACCACCATCGCGAGCACGGCGTTCAGCACCGGGTGGCCGTCCCTGATGAACAGTCGGCCCCCGGGCCGCAGCAGCGCAGCCACCACCTCGGCCCACCGCCGGATGCTCGGCAGCCAGCAGATCGCCCCGATCCCCGTGTAGACGAGGTCGAACCGTCCCGCGCCCAGCGCCGTGACGGCACCGTAGAGGTCGGACTGCACGTAGTCGATGGACGCCCCGGCCCGGTCGGCGAGCTCGCGGGCCACCGCCAGCGACTCACCGGACAGGTCCAGGCCGGTCACCCGGCCGCCCAGCCGAGCGAGGCTGAGGGTGTCGGTGCCGATGTGGCACTGCAGGTGGACGACGTCGAGACCGGCCAGGTCGCCGAGCCGGTCGGCGTCGAACCTCACCACGTCGGACAGGGCGGCCGGATCGGCGAGCAGCCGGTCGATGTCGTAGCCGGTGGCGTGGATCCGTGCCCTCGCGTCCCAGTTCGCCCGGTTGACGGCCAGGTAGTCCTGGTCGGGCTTCGTCCCGGTCACCGGCGACCCCCTGGAAGGACGGCGGCGCGGGAGGCATCGCTCTGGGCGGCGTACAGCTCGAACGGGTCGTGCAGGGCGCGTCCCAGCACGCCGCTGAGCCAGTCCGCGTCCAGGGCCGTCCCCTCCTTGGTGGTGTCCTTGGAACCGTCCGAGGTCAGGTTGGACTGGAAGATCCCTGCCGCGCTGGCCGGCAGGAAGTCCTCGTAGACGATCGGCGACCTGACCACCTGGCCATCCGCGCCACGCTCGTAGGTGAAATAGGCCAACCCCTGGTCGTCCAGTTCGGCCTCGGTGAGCGGGAAGCCGGTCCGCCAGAGCTCGCGCAGCACCTGCTGGCGACCCTCGGCGTCCAGCGGCTGCCCGGCGGCCGCCGCCTCCGCAC
>JAEYNS010000044.1 GCA_023412435.1 Actinomycetes bacterium
GTCGATCGCCCGGTGGCGGAAGAACCCGCCCGAGGTGGGGACGGCACCGGCCACCACCGCAGGCAGCGAGGGCTCGTCGACCTGGAGCACCAGGTCGAGGTCCGGCAACCGCCGGTTCAGCTCCGACAGCACCTCACCGATGCCCTCGGCCAGCGCGCCGGCCAGGTCGCGACGGGCGCCGGGGGCGGCGAGCACCCGTCCGGTGTGGGCCACCCCCGTGGCCGCCGCCAGCGTCCACGGCCCCGCCACCTGCAGCTTGAACCGGCCGGTGTAGCCCTGGGCGTGCTCCTCAAGCACCTCGAGGTCGTCGCGCCAGGTCTGGCGGGCCCGCCGCTGGTCGATGCCGGGGCTGCCCAGCACCCACTCCCCCGCCACCAGTTCGGCGCCCAACTCTGCCAGCAGCCCCAGGCCGCGCCCGAGCAGGCCCGCCCACGGCCCACGGGCCGGCAGTTCCGGCAGGTAGGGCAGCTCCGGCACCTTGTCGAAGGTCATCCGGACCGCGGCCGGGTAGTCGGTCCCCGGTAACGACCCGACGCCGGTGAAGCCGACCATCAGGCCGCCGTTGCCGAGATCGTCGCGCTGCCGACCACCCGTTCGCCGTCGTAGTAGACGACAGCCTGGCCGGGGGCGATGCCGTGCGCCGGCGCGTCCAGCTCGACCCGGACGCCGTCGCCTCCAGCCGAGATCGTCGCCGGCATCGGTTCGGAGTGCGCCCGCCACTGGGCGAGTCCCCGCCAGCTGCCCGCCACCGGCTGCTCGGTCCAGGTCGGACGGATCCCGGTCAGCGAGCGCACCGCGAGCGCCTCGTGCGGCCCGACAGTGACGGTATTGCTCGCGGTGGAGATCCCCAGCACGTACCGCGGCCTGCCGTCGCCGGCCGGCACCGACAGCCGAAGCCCGTGGCGCTGACCGACGGTGAACCGGTGGGCGCCGGTATGGGCACCCACCACCTCGCCGTGCTGGTCGACGATGTCGCCCGTCGCCGCGCCGAGCCGACCGGTGAGGAAGCCGGCGGTGTCGCCCGACGGGATGAAGCAGATGTCGTGGGAGTCGGGCTTGCGGGCCACGAACAGGCCTCGTCGCGCCGCTTCGTCGCGCACCGCTGCCTTGTCGGTGTCCGCGCCCAGCGGGAACAGCGAGCGGCGAAGCTGCTCCTGGTTGAGCACCCCGAGGACGTAGGACTGGTCCTTGCGCTCCTCGTGCGACCGCAGCAGCTGGACGGCGTCGCCGACGCGTCGGGTGCGCGCGTAGTGGCCGGTGGCGACGGCGTCGAAGCCGAGCGCGAGGCCACGGTCGAGCACCGCGGCGAACTTGATCTTCTCGTTGCACCGCAGGCACGGGTTGGGGGTGCGCCCTGCGGCGTACTCGGCGACGAAGTCCTGCACCACGTCGGCGTCGAACCGGTCGGACAGGTCCCACACGTAGAACGGGATCCCCAGCACGTCGGCGGCCCGGCGGGCGTCGTGGGAGTCCTCGAGCGAGCAGCAGCCCCGTGCCCCGCTGCGGTAGGTCTGGGGGTTCTTCGACAGCGCCAGGTGGACCCCCGTCACGTCGTGGCCCGCGTCGACAAGGCGCGCAGCGGCCACGGCGGAGTCCACTCCGCCGGACATCGCAGCCAGCACCCGCATCCTCGAACCCCTTCCCGGGGCCCGATTCTATGACGTGCTCAGGCAGCCACGCCGCGCAGGGAGCCGGTCAGCCCTCCGGCCTCGTCGGCGATTATGCACTGGATCAGGCGGTCGCCGATCAGCCAACTGGTCGATGTCGGGTAGAGGGTCATCACGCCAAGGTCGGCGTAGTCGCCGGACGGATCGCCGCCGAGGAAGCCGGGCAGCTCATCCGTGCAGAAGACCTCGGCCCGGGCCGGCGCGTCGTCGGGCAGGCTCGGATCGGTGAGGCGCAGCTCGGCGTAGACCTCGCCCTCGTGGGGGGAGTCACAGGGTGTGACCGGGACGGTGTCGACCTGCTCGCCCAGCAAGCCGATGTCGGAGATGCAGTCGCCCGGGCGAAGCGTCATCGCCCCCGCATCCGCATCGGCGGTGACCTGACCGCCCTCGCCGCGGGGCGCTTCGGAGGTGAGCATCCCGCACCCGGAGAGCAGCAGGAGCAGGGCGGGCAGCAGGATCATGCTCCGCAGCGGCGTGGTCACGTCTGAACGCTAGTGGAGCCGCGCGCAGCGCGGGGCCGTTCGGCGGTGATTCAGCCGGCGTAGGCGCGCCGGGCCCGGTCGACGGCACTCGGCAGGACAGCCAGCACGGCGTCGATGTCGTCGGCGGTGGTCTGCGGGCCGAAGGAGAAGCGCAGGCTGGCCGAGGCGTCGGCGAGGCTGCGGCCCATCGCCAGCAGCACCTCGCTGGGCTGGTGCACTCCTGCGGTACAGGCCGAACCGGTGGAGCAGTCGATCCCCTCGGCGTCCAGCATGAGCAGCAGGTCGTCGGCCCTGGTGCCCGGGATCGTCACGTTGACGATGGCCGGCGAGGCCGGCGGGGTCGTGTTCAACCGGGCACCGGGGACCGCCGCCAGCCCCGAGGTGAGCAGTTCCGCCAGCCCCGCCAGTCGGGTCGCCTCGGCGTCGAGCCGCGCGACGGCGTCGTGCAGCGCGGCTGCGAAGCCCGCAGCGAGGGCGGTCGGGACGGTGCCGGAGCGCAGCCGTGCCTCCTGGCCACCGCCGAACCCGGACGGGGTCAGCGTCACCCCGCGCCGCACGATCAGCGCACCGATCCCCACCGGTCCACCCACCTTGTGACCGGAGACGCTGAGCAGGTCGAGGCCCGATGCCGCGAAGTCGACCGGCAGGTGGCCGACCGCCTGGACGGCGTCGCTGTGGCACCACACCCCGGCGCCACGGGCCGTGGCCGCCACCTCGGCCACGGGTTGCACCACCCCGGTTTCGTTGTTCACCCACATCACCGAGACCAGACGGGTCGCCGGACCGATGGCTGGGCCGACGACCGCCCCGGGGCGCCCCCCCGC
>JAEYNS010000175.1 GCA_023412435.1 Actinomycetes bacterium
GGGGCACGCGGCGGCCCGGTACGTCGGCGGCCGGTCCGTCCTGGTCTTCCCCACGTCCGAGATCGTAGTGGCGCCACGTCGCTTCCGACGCCGCACGGCGCGCGCAGGGGGCGTCAGGTCGCGGCCGGGTTGGCGATCGCGATCGGGTACTCCTCGGCGCGCGAGACGATTCGCACCGGGCGGCGCAGCGAGAGGTCGAAGGCGAGCCGCAGCCCGCCCTGGCGGCCAGCACGACCGCTGCCACCGCCGTGACGGCCAGCATGCCGCCGCCGGCCACCACGAACCCTGCCGCGGAGCCCCACAGCTGGGCCACCCAGCCCAGCAGGTTGCCGCCGATCGCCTGGCCGCCGAGGCCGACCATGAGGTAGAGCGACATCACCCGGCCGCGGATCGACAGGTCGCTGGACAGCTGGGTCATGGTCTCCGCACCGGTGCCGACCAGAACGCGGGCGCCGGCCAGCGCGACCAGCGCGGCGAGGAAGCCGCCGTAGAACGGCGCCAGGCCTGCGAGTGCCATGAGCACTCCGAACACCGCGCCGGTCGCCACCACCGTCCGCAGCCGCAGCGTGCGGCGGCGAGCCGAGAGGATCGCGCCGACCAGGGCGCCGGAGGCGGCGAGCGAGCTGTACAGCCCGTAGCCGGTGGCGTCCGTGCCGTAGGTGACCTTCGCCGAGGCCGCCAGCAGCACGGGGAGGTTGAGCCCGAACACCGCGATCGCGCCCATCAGGATGATCGACCACAAGATCGCGGGCCGCTCCACCACGTAGCGGGCCGCCTCGCGGATCTGACCCTTGCCCGGCGGGACGCGCGGCGAGCGGTGGAGCTCTGCCGGCCGCATCGCGACCAGCGCGCCCAGCGCGATCAAGCCGGTGGCCGCGTTCACCGCGATGGACGGCCCGGAGCCGATGATCGCGATCAGGGCCCCCGAGATCATCGGGCCCACCAGACCGCCCAGGTGGAAGACCGAGGCGTTGAGGCTGATCGCTCCCTTCACCCGGTCGGGCCCGACCATCTCGCTGAGGAAGGCGGAGCGGCTCGGGGAGTCGAGAGCCATCGTCACGCCGAGGATGGCGGCGGCGGCCAGGACGTGCCAGACCTGCGCCCGTCCGGTGATCACGAGCACGGCGAGGGTGGCGTTGATGGCGGCGCCGATGACCTGGGTGGCCATCAGGATGCGACGCCGGGAGAGTCGGTCGGAGATCACCCCGGCCCAGGGTGTGAGGAACAGCGCGGGGGCGAACTGCAGGCTGACCGCGAGCCCGACGAGCGCCACGTTGCCGGTCAGCTCGAGCACGAGCCAGTCGATCGCGACTCGCTGCATCCACCCGCCGGTGGTGGCGAAGATGGCGGCGAGGAAGTACAGCCGGTAGTTGAACGACTCCAGCGCGGCGAACGCCCCCTGGGGACGCGGGCGTGCGGCTGCGGTGGAGAGCGAGCCGATGGGTTGGGTGACGGACGAGTCGTCGCGGGCGCGCATGGGCGCGGAACCTCCGAAATGGCTGGAGAGCCATTCTGTCACGTTTCAAAGGGGCTCCCGACCGCCTGCGGGGCCCGGACGGGCAGCGGTCCGTCCCACCCCGTCCCCGCTTTCGTTGTGACTCTCTTCTCCCGACTACGACAGGAGAACTCACAGCGAGGGGACGACCCCCGGGATCAGAGCCTGCCGGCCGGGCACCGCCGGCAGCGGGTGAGGCTGCCGGGCCAGCCGCCCAGTCGCAGCGCGGCCGCGACCTCCTCGGCGACTTGGCACGGCTGTGCCGCGACGTGCACCCACGCGCCACCTCCCCGAGGATCTCGGTCAGCAACCCCCGGCAGGGGTGACGCTCGACCCGCGCCAGCGCATCGAGCACCAGGTCGGGGTGGACGACGCGGTTCCCGACCGCCACCGCCACCAGCGCAGCGGCACCGTAACCGCGAGACGGCAGCCCAGTCGGCCCCGGAGCATCGCCCCCGGCATGGTTTCCTTGGCGCATGACAGCCCGACGAGCCCTTCTCGCTCCGATCCTCGGGGTGCTCGCCGGCTGCTCGGTCCTCGGCGGGGCGGGCGGCCCGTCCCCTGACGGCATCTTCAGCGGCGACGATCTCGAACTCGCCCGGGCGATCAGCGCACGTGACGACAGCAGGGTGGCCGACTTGGTGGCGTCCGGCGCCGACGTCGAGGCCACCGGCAGGGACGAGATCACGATCCTGCAGTGGGCTGTGGAGGCTGACCACCCGGCCGCCATCAGCCTCCTGCTGGAAGCCGGCGCCGACCCCGACCGCACCGGGATCGGCGCAGAGGCAGCACTGCACCGCGCGGTCCGCGACGTCGACCTCGTCGACGCCCTCCTGGCGGGAGGTGCCGATCCTGACGTCCGCAACGCCGTCACCGGCTCTGGCCCGCTCACCGCGGTGTGCGTCCAGCCTGTCATGGCCTCCTTCGACTCCCTCGTCGCCGCCGGCGCCGATGTCGACCTGACCGACCGCCTCGGCGAGACCCCCCTGTTGACCTGCGCCCGCACCAACCAGGGGGCGCTGATCCTGCGTCTGCTGGAACTGGGCGCCGACCCGACCGTGAGCAGCGACGGGGCCACCTTCCAGGACTTCTACTTCGGCATCGACCCACGGGTCCTCAACGACCGGGCCACCGCCGAGCGCCGCCAGATCGTGGCCTGGCTGGTCGCCAACGGCCACCCGCTGGCCCCCGCCGCCGAGCAGTTCCGCTGACCCCTGCTGCCGGGCCTGTCGCCGCCGCGTGAGAGTCTGGGAGGCATGGACAGCGACAGGCCACTGTGGGACGACGAGCCCCCGCCCGACCCCGAGGACCTGCCGCCGGATCCGCTGGACGAGCCGGCGCCACCCGCTCAGCGACCCGGGACCAGCGCTCAGCCACCCGGACCGACCGCCCCTGACGCCGAGCTTCCCGAGGCTGCCGTCGCGATCCTGCGACAGCTGACCGGTGTCGACGACGCCCGCTTCCACCCGGGCCAGTTCGAGGCCATCGAAGCGCTGGTGGCGCACCGCCGCCGGGCGCTGGTGGTGCAGCGCACCGGCTGGGGCAAGTCGGCGGTCTACTTCATCGCAGCGCTGCTGCAGCGCCGGCGCGGCACCGGCCCGGCGTTGATCGTCTCGCCGCTCCTTGCCCTGATGCGCGACCAGGTCGCGGCCGCCGCGCGCGCTGGGGTGCGGGCGGTAGCCATCAACTCCGCCAACGTCACCGAGTGGCGCGAGGTCGAGGAACGTCTCGCCCGCGACGAGGTCGACGTGTTGCTGGTCTCCCCCGAGCGGCTGGTCAACCCGCGCTTCCGGGACGAGCAGCTGCCCCGCCTGGTCGACCGGCTGGGCCTGCTGGTGGTGGACGAGGCGCACTGCATCAGCGACTGGGGCCACGACTTCCGGCCCGACTACCGCCGGATCCGCGACCTGATCGAAGACCTCCCCGCCGGCGTCCCTGTGCTGGCCACGACGGCGACCGCCAATGCCCGGGTGGTGCACGACGTCGAGGAGCAGCTCGCCGCCGGCGGTCACGAGGTCTACACGCTGCGTGGGGCGTTGGCCCGTGAGTCGCTGCGGCTGGGCGTGCTGCACCTGCCGACCGCGTGGCAGCGGCTGGCATGGCTGGCCGAGCACCTCGAGGGCCTGCCCGGCAGCGGCATCGTGTACTGCCTCACGGTCGCTGCCGCCGAGGACACCGCTGCCCTGCTCGCCAAGGTCGGGCACCAGGTGCGTCCCTACACCGGACGGACCGACCCGGCCGACCGCCTGGCCGCGGAGGAGGCGCTGAAGCGCAACGAGGTGAAGGCGCTGGTGGCCACGTCGGCCCTGGGGATGGGCTTCGACAAGCCCGACCTCGGCTTCGTGGTGCACCTCGGGGCCCCGAGCTCACCGGTCGCCTACTACCAGCAGGTGGGCCGCGCCGGCCGCGCCACCGAGAGTGCCGACGTCCTGCTGCTGCCGGGCATCGAGGACCGCGCTATCTGGCACTACTTCGCCACCGCGTCGATGCCCACCCAGGCGAAGGCGGACGCCGTCCTGGCAGCGCTGGCGGGGGCGGACGGCCCGCTCTCGATCGCTGCGCTCGAAGCCCGGGTCGACCTCAAGCGCAGCCCGCTGGAACTGCTGTTGAAGGTGCTCGCCGTGGACGGCGCGGTCGAGTTCGTCCCCGGCGGCTGGACGCGGACCGGGAGGGACTGGACCTACGACGCGGTGCGCTACGGCAGGATCGCCGCCGCCCGCCAGGGTGAACAGCAGGCAATGCTCGACTACGAGCGCCTGACCGGCTGCCGGATGGCCTTCCTGACCGCGCAACTGGACGACCCGCACACCGCCGATTGCGGCCGGTGCGACGGCTGCGCCGCGCCGTGGTACCCCACCGGCGTCGGAGCCGCCGCGGGAACCGCCGCCCAGCAGGAGCTGGAACGGGTGGGGGCACCGATCGAGCCACGGCTGCAGTGGCCGACCGGCCTGGATCGGCTGGGCGTCAGCGACGGCGGCGCGCCGGTTCGCGGCCGGATCCCACCCGAGGACCAGTTCGAACCGGGCCGGGTGGTCGCCCGACTGTCCGACCTGGGCTGGGGCAACGACCTGCGCGCCCTGTTCACCACCGATGCGGACGGCACCCCGGTGGACGCGACCGTCCCCCCTCCGCTCGCCGGCGCGTGCCTGGCGGTGCTGCGCGAGTGGCCGTGGCAGCAGCGTCCGGCGGCGGTGGCGTGGCTGCCCAGCCTGACCCGCCCCCGCCTGGTGGAGTCGCTGGCCATCGGGATCGCCACCGCAGGACGGCTGTCGCTGCTGGGTCCGCTCGACCTCGTCGCCGGGGCGCGCCCGCTGAGCGGCGCGGTCAACTCCGCCTACCGGGTGCGCGACCTCTGGCACCGGTTCGCGGTACCCGAGTCGATGGCTGCCGGACTGCCCGGCCTGGCCGGTCCGGTTCTGCTGGTCGACGATCTGGTCGACTCGCGGTGGACGATGACCGTCGCCGCCCGGCAACTCCGGCGGGCCGGTGCGCCGGGCGTGCTGCCGTTCGCCCTTGCGGCGGTCGGGTGAGTACGTAGTTCTAGGGGGGTTAGCGCACCGCCCGCTGCGTCCCTCTTCCGGGTGACACCGATCTCGGTTAACCTCAATGCGACCCGTTGACCACCCCTTGGCCGCGCGTTGCCTCGGGCTTCTGACGCGGCGGGCATGCGGCCCCGGGCCGGCGAAGGGGGGTTTCGCCGGCCAAGGGGCCGTTTCCCTCCCCGCCATGGTGAGGATCTTCACGAGGGCCGCCGACACCACGTCGGTGATCAACGGCTTCCCGCGAGTGCTGATGCGCCTCGACCTGCGCTGAGTGCTAGCTTTCGCTGTCGAGGAGGTCACCCATGACGCAACCACTTCGGATCGGAGTCCTCGGCGCCGCCCGGATCGCGGAGCGGGCCATCGTGCAGCCCGCACGGACACTCGGCCACGAGATCGTGGCGGTCGCCGCACGCGATCGAGGGCGGGCCGATGCCTACGCCGCCGAGCACGGCATCGGGCGGGTCCACGACAGCTATGACGCCCTGCTGGCCGACCCCGAGGTCGAGGCGGTGTACAACCCGACGCCCAACAGCGAGCACGTCCGCTGGACACTGGCCGCGCTGCGGGCGGGCAAGCACGTGCTGTCGGAGAAGCCGTTCGCGTCCAACGCCGAGGAGGCACGCCTGGTCGCTGCGGAGCCGAACCCGGCGGGCCTGGTGATCTTCGAGGGCTTCCACCACCACTACCACCCCACCTACCAGCGGCTGTTGGAGCTGGTCGGCGCCGGAACCATCGGCGAGATCACCGGCCTGCACGTGAACATGAAGTTCCACTGCACCGACCTGGCCGACATCCGGTGGTCGTGGCGCCTTTCCGGCGGATCCCTGATGGATCTCGGCTGCTACACCCTGCATGTCGCCAAGGACATCGCGCAGGTGCTCGGCGGGACGCTACGACTCTCGTCGGCGAGCGTCACGACGAACCCGGGCGCCGATCCGCGCGTCGACGCCACCGCCACGGTCCTGGGGCAATTGCCGAACGGTGCGGAGGCGGTGCTGGAGTCGAGCCTGGAAGGACCGTCCGACACCTCGATCCTGGTGACCGGCAGTCGCGGGACGATCCGGCAGCCGAACTTCATCAGCCTGTCCGCCGACGACTCGCTGGTCATCACGGTGGACGGGACGCAGACCGTCGAGCACCACGGGACGACGTCCACCTACACCCACCAGCTCGCCGCGTTCGCCGCGGCGGTGCGCGAGGGTTCCGGCTTCCCGACCGACCTCGCGAACGCGATCACCATGATGGAACTCATCGACGAGTCGTACCGGCTGGCGGGATTCCCGAGTCGCGGGGCGGTCGCCACCTGAGCCGCGGCTAGCAAGATGACGCCCTGGGCGATCATGGCGTCAGCGACCTTGACGAAGGCCGCGCAGTTGGCGCCGACCACATAGTTGCCGGGCTGGCCGTAGCGTTCCGAGGCCGCGTAGGCGCTGTCGTGCATCGAATGCATGATCTGGTGCAGCTTCGCCTCGGAGTCCTCGAAGGTCCAGCGCTGACGGGACGCGTTCTGGCTCATCTCGAGCGCCGACGTGGCGACGCCGCCGGCGTTGGCGGCCTTGCCGGGGGCGAACAGCACCCCCGCCTCCTGGAAGATGTCGACGGCCTCGGGCAGGGACGGCATGTTCGCGCCCTCGGCGACCGCGATGACGCCGTTGCGCACCATCGTGAGCGCGTCGTCGGCGTCCACCTCGTTCTGGGTGGCGCACGGCAGCGCGATGTCGCCGGGCACCTCCCACACCCGCCGTCCGGGCACAAAGCGGGCCGAGGACCTGCGTGCGGCGTACTCGGCGATCCGCAGCCGCTCGACCTCCTTGACCTGCTTGAGCAACTCGACGTCGATGCCCGCCTCGTCGACGATGTAGCCCGAGGAGTCGGACGCGGTGATCGGCAGGCCACCGAGCTGGGCGGCTTTCTCGATGGCGTAGATCGCCACGTTGCCGGAGCCGGAGACCAGCACCCGGCGGCCTTCGATGGCGAGGCCGCGGACCGCGAGCATGTCCTGCACGAAGAAGACGGTGCCGTAGCCGGTCGCCTCGGTGCGCACTTCGGCACCGCCCCAGCCCGTGCCCTTGCCGGTGAACATGCCGGACTCGTGCCGGTTGGTGATCTTGCGGTACTGGCCGAACAGGTAGCCGACCTCGCGGGCGCCCACCCCGATGTCACCGGCCGGGACGTCGGTGTGCTCGCCGAGGTGGCGGTACAACTCGTTCATGAACGACTGGCAGAAGCGCATGATCTCGGCGTCGCTGCGGCCGTGCGGGTCGAAGTCGGAGCCACCCTTGCCACCGCCGATGCCCTGCGAGGTCAGGGCGTTCTTGAACACCTGCTCGAAGCCGAGGAACTTGATGATCGACGAGTTGACGGACGGGTGGAAGCGCAGGCCGCCCTTGTACGGCCCGAGCACCGAGGAGAACTGCACCCGGTAGCCGCGCTGGACGTGCACCCGTCCGGCGTCGTCGACCCACGGAACCCGGAAGATGATCTGGCGCTCCGGCTCGACCAGCCGCTCCAGGATCCCGTCCTCGAGGTAGGCGGGCTCCTCGGCCAGCACCGGTTCGATGGAGGTGAGCACCTCGCGCACCGCCTGGTGGAACTCGCGGTCCCCCGGGTTCCGCCGCAACACGTCCGCGTAGGCGGGACGGATCCCGGGGGGAAGGTCCTGGATCTCGAGCGGATGCGGGGCAGTTCCAACCGACACGAGCCGTCTCACTCTCTAATCATGGTGTCCAAAATCGTCGGTGCAAGTTTCCCACAGCGACCGTCGGCGCCGTGTCCATCGCCAGATTCTGCCCGTCACGTCCCACACCGGTCAGGGCAGGGGTACCTCCGGCGACGGGCCGCCGATCTCGTTTGTCTCGGTGTGACGGCGCGGATCGGCCGCGGGAACGGGTACCGGGGAACCATGACCGAGACACCGGACGAAGCCATGGTCGAGGGCCGCCAGGACCTGCTGCCCGAGGAGGACGCCGCGGGCAGCGAGAACCCGCGGGCGCAGGCCCGGGCAGTGCTGGAGGAGTCGGAGGAACGCGTCCTGCACCCCGGACGTACCCGCGCCGAATCCACCCAGACCCCCGGCGAGGACGCCCCGCGGTGAGCGGTCCGCTCCCCGCCCCGGCTCGTCCCCGCCCCCCGTGAGGAAGGAGAACCCATGCGCGCCATGGCCTACCGCGGCCCCTACAAGCTGCGGGTCGAGGAGAAGCCCGACCCGCGCCTCGAGCACCCCAACGACGTGATCCTGCGGGTCACCCTGGCCGCGATCTGCGGGTCGGACCTCCATCTGTACCACGGGATGATGCCCGACACCCGGGTCGGCACCACGTTCGGCCACGAGTTCATCGGCGTCGTCGAGGAGGTGGGCGGCTCGGTGCAGAACCTGTCGGTCGGCGACAAGGTGATGGTGCCGTTCAACATCTCCTGCGGATCGTGCTACTTCTGCTCGCGCGGCCTCTACGCCAACTGCCACAACGTCAACCCGAACGCCACCGCTATCGGCGGGATCTTCGGCTACTCCCACACCTGTGGCGGGTACGCGGGTGGACAGGCCGAACGGGTGCGGGTGCCGTTCGCCGACGTCGGGCCGGTGAAGGTGCCGGAGTGGATGCACGACGAGGACGCCGTCCTGCTCACCGACGCGGTCGCGACCGGCTACTTCGGAGCGCAGCTGGCCGACATCGCAGAAGGCGACACCGTGGTGGTGTTCGGCGCCGGGCCGGTGGGGCTGGCCGCGGCGAGGTCGGCCTGGTTCATGGGTGCCGGGCGGGTGGTGGTGGTCGACCACCTCGACTACCGGCTCCAGAAGGCGCAGGAGTTCGCCCACGCCGAGACCGTCAACTTCTCCCAGGTCGACGACATCGTCGTCCACCTGAAGAAGCTGACCGGTGGCCTCGGCTTCGACGCCGCGATCGAGGCGGTCGGGGCGGAGGCGGACGGCGCCACCCTGCAGCACATCACGGCGGCGAAGCTGAAGCTGCAGGGCGGCTCCCCGGTCGCGCTGAACTGGGCTATCGACGCGGTCCGCAAGGTCGGGACGGTCGCCGTGCTCGGCGCCTTCGGGCCGATGTTCAGCGCGATCAAGTTCGGCGACGCGATGAACAAGGGACTCACCCTGCGGATGAACCAGGCGCCGGTGAAGCGGCAGTGGCCGCGGCTGTTCGAGCACGTCCGCAACGGCCACCTCAGCCCACGCGAGCTGGTGACCCACAGGTTCCCGCTGGACCAGATCGCCGAGGCGTACCACGTGTTCTCGGCCAAGCTCGACGACTGCATCAAGCCGCTGGTCCTGCCCGGCGGGTGAAGGAGAGAGCCATGAACGACGACGACCAGGTTCCCGTCTACACCGCCACTGCCCCGCCGGTACCGTCCAGGGAGGAGTTGGAGGAGCGGATCCCGGGCTGGGGTATCGACCTCGACCCGGCCGTCCGGCCGGCATATCCCCGCGAGCGGCCCGAACGAACCGGAGCGCACTGGACGTTCCCCGAGCGGCAGCCAGAAGCCCAGCCGCGGGAGAGGTCGGTGGAGCACGAGTTGCTGCCGCCGGTGTTCGGCACCACGGTGCCGCTGAAGGGTCTGTCCGGGCGGCTGCGCCGCTACGCCTACGACCGCTTCAGCGAGGGTCGCAGCGCGCACTGGTTGCTGTTGCTGGCCGCCGACCGGGTCGACGCCGCCGAGAGCCACCTGGCCTCGCTGGGGACGGGGCGTCCGGACAACCCGTTCACCCAGACCGGCGTCACCGCCGAACTGAAGTACGG
>JAEYNS010000316.1 GCA_023412435.1 Actinomycetes bacterium
GCTGCAGCCCGGCAGCTACGTGCTCGAGCCGGAGTCCCCGGCAGCCGCCTACTCGTCCGTCGAGCTCACCGTGCCGGCTGGCTGGTGGGTGGTGAACGGCCGGGTCGGACGCAACCTCGGCACCCCCGCCGAGGTGTCGGTCAGCTTCTGGAACCCGCTCGGCGCCTACGCCGACGGCTGCTCCTGGGAGTCCTCCGAGGTGATGCGTTACCTGCCCGGCGAGACCGGTTGGTTCGCCCACTTCCCGCGCGAGGCCTCCAAGCCCACGAACGTCACGCTGGGCGGGTTGCCGGCGGTCCGGGTCGAACTCCGGGTGTCCGATGACCTCGATGTCACGGCGTGCGACCGGGGCGAGTACCGCAGCTGGTACGGGTGGGACGGGCGCACCGAGACCAACCACGCCGCCGGCCAGACCGACGTCGCCTACGTGATCGACGCCGACGGGGTCGGCCTGCTGGTGGACGCGGTCTCCCGGCCCGGCTCCGGCGCACAGGATGTTTCCGAACTGGCGGCCGTCCTCGACTCGCTGGTGATCGCGCCAGCAGACGATGCCACCGCTGCCCGGCTGGCGCGGGCTGCCCTCGCCCACCTGCCGCTGGGCGGGGCTCTCCCCACCGTCGAGACCGGCGATGCCGTGCAGACCACCCTGGGCGAGGCCCGCAGGGCCCTCGCCAGTGGCGAGCTCGGGGCCGGCGCGGCGGACGCCGAGGTCTGGCTGATCCAGGTCACCGGAAGATTCGACTGCAGCACCTGCCCCCGCCCGTCCGGCGACGAGGGACCCACGGGGACGGTGTTCAGCGTGGTGCTCGACAGGGCTCTGGAGCGCGAGTACGGGGTGGCGCTGGCCAACGCGCGGGCGAACCTCGACGCGCTCGGGGAGGTGACCGGCTTCCGGCTCCGCTGACTAGGGTGGGGCTCACCCCACGCACGAAGGAGCGCCATGGAGACCCGACGGCTCGGAACCACTGACCTGTCGATCACGAAGCTCGGGGTGGGCGCCTGGGCGATCGGCGGCGGCGGCTGGGCCGCCGGCGGGGGGCACCAGGACGACGACGACTCGGTGGCAGCGATCCGCCACGCCGTCGACCTGGGGGTGAACTGGATCGACACCGCCCCCGCCTACGGCCTGGGCCACTCCGAGGAGGTCGTGGCCCGGGCGCTGCGCGACCTGCCGGCCGACGAGCGTCCCTACGTGTTCACCAAGTGCGGCCTGATCCGCCGGGACCCGTTCGACCCTCCGAACCGGACGGGAGACCCGGCCACCATTCGGCGCGAGGTGGACGACTCGCTCCGACGGCTCGAGGTCGAGCGACTCGACCTGCTGCAGGTGCACTGGCCCGCTGAGGACGGCGTCCCGATCGAGGAGTACTGGGGCGCCCTCGCCGAGGTGAAGCGGGAGGGCAAGGCGCGCGCGATCGGGTTGTCCAACCACTCCGTCGAGCAGTTGGAGCGGGCCGAGGCCGTGGCGCACGTCGACACGCTGCAGCCGCCGTTCTCGATGATCAACCGCGCGGCTGCCGCCGACCTGCTGCCCTGGTGCGCCGCCCACGACACCGGCGTGATCGTGTACAGCCCGATGCAGTCCGGGCTGCTGACCGGGCGGTTCGACGCCGAGCGGGTGAAGGCCCTCGACCCGGAGGACTGGCGGACCCGCAACCCCGAGTTCACCACGGAGCTGGAGGCGAACCTCGCCCTGGTCGAGCGGATCCGGGTTGTGGCCGACCGGCTCGGTACCACGATCCCGGCCGTCGCGATCGGGTGGGTGCTTGCCTCGCCCGCGGTCACCGGCGCCATCGTGGGGGCCCGTCACCCCGGGCAGGTGGACGGCTGGATCCCCGGCGCCTCCACCCTGCTCGACGAGGCGACCCTCACCGAGTTGGCCGCCGCCATCGAGCAGACCGGCGCGGGACGCGGGCCGTCGCGGCCCTGACCCCGGACAAGCAGCGACGGACGTGGCCTTGGCCACGTCCGTCTCAGCTGCATCAGCGGAGGCCGTCCCCCGACTCCTCCGCTCCGCCCCCCGGGCGGTTATGCGAGCGCGTTCCCCAACCCGCATCTTAGGCGGGCGCACCGGGCCCCGCTGTCCCCCTTAAGGGGACATTTTCCCGTGCATTCCCTCTCTCGTGCGGCTCCTGGGGCGCGATCACCCCTAGTCGTCGGCATTCGGCCGCCCCTGGCCGACTTGCTAGACTCTGGGGTCAGAGTCCGATCCGGACTCCCGGACGATGGTCAAGTACCCGGTGCGCGACAAGACTTGCCATGGAGATCATCAATGTCCTGGTTCATCCTCATTCTCTCCGGTGTCCTCGAGTCCGTGTGGGCGACAGCCCTGGGCCGCTCGGAGGGCTTCAGCAAGCTGGCGCCGACCCTGGTCTTCGGTGGTGCCCTGCTGGCCTCAATGGTCGGCCTCGGCCTCGCGATGCGTGACATCCCGATCGGCACCGCCTACGCGGTGTGGGTGGGAATCGGCGCCTCACTGACCGTGGGCTTCGCCATGGTCACCGGCAGCGAGCCCGTCTCATGGGCACGGGTGCTGCTGATCCTCGGCCTGGTCGGCTGCATCGTCGGGCTCAAGCTGGTCAGCGACGCGGGGCACTGAGCCCGTCAGCCGCCGTCCGGCGTGGCCTGCTGGTTGCCGCCGCCGGTCCGGCTGCGCCACGATCGAGCGGTGACCGCCTCCGTCCCTCCCACGCCCGGGCCGCCCGCGCTGGAAACCCCGCGGCTCCTGCTGCGGCCGTGGGGGACGGACGACCTCGCCACCATCTTCGACATCTACTCCCG
This sequence comes from Actinomycetes bacterium, assembly GCA_023412435.1. Lineage (GTDB taxonomy): Bacteria > Actinomycetota > Actinomycetes > Propionibacteriales > Propionibacteriaceae > Propionicimonas. Next base: position 2,782 of record JAEYNS010000316.1, read on the forward strand.
CTGGGAGGTCGCCCGGTTCCTGGGCAGGACGCCCGCGCCGATGACCGCGCCGGCCCAGGCCGAGGCCACCCTGCAGCGCTGGTCGGGCCTTCCCGGACCGTTGCACGGCGTGTGGGCGATCGTGCCGAAGGGCTCTGCGGTACCCGTCGGCTCCGCGCTGATGAAGCTGCTGCCGCTCAGCGGTAGCGGAGAGCCGTCCGCCCAGACCGAGATCGGCTGGCACCTGCACCCGTCAGCCTGGGGCAACGGCTATGCCACCGAGGCCGGCGCGCGGCTCGTCGAGCATGCGTGGCGGCACGGCCTGTCCGAGGTCTACGCGGTCGTCTACCCCGACAACGCCGCCTCGCAAGCGGTCTGCCGGCGTCTCGGCATGGAGCACCTCGGGCCTACCGACCGGTACTACGACATCACCTGCGAGTTGTTCCGGCTCAGGCGGTGAGCGACCCGATGGCGGTGAGCGACCCGATGGTGGTGGTCGGCGCTGTCGTGGTGCACGAAGGGCTGGTGCTGTGTGCCCGGCGCGGGACGGGTCCGCTGGCGGGCCTGTGGGAGTTCCCCGGGGGCAAGGTCGAGCCGGGCGAGTCTCCCCGTCAGGCGCTGCGGCGCGAGGTCGCGGAGGAACTCGGGTGCCAGATCGACGTCGGCAGGGAGATCCTCACCGCCTCGCACCGCTACCCGTTCGGGACGGTGCGGATGACCACCTACGAGTGCGCCCTGCGGGAGGGGATGCCGACGCCGTCGGAGCATGAGGAACTGCGCTGGCTCGCGCCCGGTGAGCTGCGCTCGCTCGACTGGGCGCCGGTCGACCTGCCCACGGTGGGGCGGCTGGCCGACCGGGTGTGAACCTCAGTCGTCGTGCTTCTTGCGCTTCTTGCGCTTCTTGCGGGCCTTCGCCCAGGCCCTGACCTTCTCCTCGTCCCACATCGGGGTCCGCTTGTCGGGCCACAGGTCTTTGGGGGCGTGGTATTCCTTGCCGTTCTTGCGCTCCTTGGACATCGCAGAACGGAACTGCTCCGTCGGCACACCCGCGATCTCGGCGGCCTGCGACGTGGTCAACACAGACCGCACCCTACCGGTCCCGGCAGGTTGGGTTCAGCCTCGATAGCCCTGCGGTTCCAGCACCGCGAGGATGGTCAGGGTCGATCCGGCCTGGCCACCGCCGGCCAAACGGGGGGACAACCCCGCCGTGAGGAAGCGGACGACGCCCTGGATCGCTCCGCGCGCTGCTCGCATGTCAGGCACCTCCGTCTCATATCTCCTGAGGTTGACGACCTTAGCATCGCTAGGGTTGCCAATCAAGCAGCCCTAGCGATGCTAAGCGCGCAGCTGCCGGATTCTCAGCCGATCCTCAGGCCGAGGTCCTCCCTGCGCGGGACACCCTGCGGCGCGAGGCGAGCGACGGCTCGGTCGGCGAGTAGCCGCACCGCAGCCGAGGAGGTGTCCGTGCGCGCAGTTCTGGCAGACTCCACCCGTGGCGAAACCCCTGAACCCTGTGCTGCGGACCGTCGCGTCGATCTGGGCCTGGCTGGTGTTTGGAGTGTCCGTGCTGGTGGCACTGCCGGTGGTCGGTGTGATCCGGTTGGCGACGGCGCGGAGCGATCCGGGCCGCTACCTGGCCGGCAGGGTCTTCCGGCAGGTCGCGGTCGTCACCCAGAAGCTCAACCCGCTGTGGCGGTTCAGCGTGTCGGGGAAGGTCCCGGTCGACCCGCGTCGGCCGTACATGGTGGTCGCCAACCACGAGAGCTTCGTCGACATCCTGCTGATCGCCCACCTGCCGTTCGAGATGAAGTGGGTGGCCAAGAGCGATTTCTTCAGCTACCCGGTGGTCGGTTGGCTGATGCAGATGGTGGGCGACATCAAGCTGGTCCGCAGTTCGGCCGGATCGCGACTGGCGGTGCTCGACCAGATGGCCGACCGACTGGCCAAGCAGGTGTCGGTGATGGTCTTCCCCGAGGGCACCCGCTCCCGCGACGGTGGCCTGGGACGGTTCCGGGACGGCGCCTTCCGGGTCGCCCAGCAGGCCGGGGGGCCCGTCCTGCCGCTGGCAGTCCTGGGCACCCGCGACGCGCTGGTCACCCACGACTGGCGGTTCGGGGTCAGCCACGCCGAGGTGCGGGTGCTGGAGCCGATCCCGTACGACCCGGGTCGCAGCGTGGCCGAGCTGCGCGAGCTGGCGCGCGCCGAGATCGCTGCCGCCCTGGACGAGATGCGCGCCGCCCGCGAGGACGCTGCCGGCTGACCTCAGGTGGACGCCTGCGAGACCTGCCAGGCCCGCAGCATCCGGTCCCGCGACCCGATCAGGTGGGTGTGCAGTTCTTGCAGCGCCGGCTCGGGGTCGCCGGCCGCGACCAGGTCGGCCAGCAGCCGGTGCTTGGCCGCTGTCTGGTGGAGGTCTCGGTCGTGCTGAATGGTGACCCGCAGCAGCGCGACGGTGGTCGGCTCCAGCTGGCGCCAGACCGCCGCCGCGCGCCGGTGTCCGGAGAGTTCGCAGAGCGTGCTGTGGAAGTCGGCGTCGGCCTTGGTGAACCCGGCGGCGTCGCCCCGGTCGGCGGCCTCGTCCATCTCGCGAAGGACACGCTCCAGGCCCGACAGGTCGGGGGGGTCCTGCAGCCTCATGGTGATGCCGAGCGCGAGCGACTCGATCGCCTCGCGCAGCGTGTAGATCTCCTCGATGTCGGAGTCGTCGAGGCTGAGCACGGTGACGCCCTGGCCCTGCTTGGCGACCAGGCCCTCCGTGACGAGGATCCGCAGGCCGTCGCGCACCGGGCCGCGGCTGACGTTCAGCTGATCGGCCAATTCGGTCTCGACCAGGCGCTGGCCCGCGGCCAGCTCGCCCCGGACTATCGCGTCCCGCAGGTGGTTGGCGACCTGCGAGCCCAGCGGCTCGCGCACGATCACGGGCTGGGACACCGATGCCACCCTGCTCTCTCCCTCTCCCGGGTACTCGCTGCACGCAGCGTATTGGACCGAACCACCGCCGCCGCGGAGGCTCCCGATGCGGTATGCGTTGCCGCAAACCTAGTCGCGGAAACGGTTGACTGTAAACAGTTTTCCCGTGTTTACTGACGGAGACGACGCCCATCGACGGGCAGGCGCCCGGACCACCGAGGACTGCGCGCACACAACGAAGGAGTTGCCTGAATGTCCAAGAAGTCGTTGGTTGTGGCGGCGGCCGCCGCAGCCGCCCTCACCATCGCCGGTTGCACGGCACCCGGCGCCACCACCTCCCCCGGCGCCACCACCTCGCCGGACGCGACCACCTCCCCCGCCTCGTCCTTCCCCGAGAAGGACATCCGGCTGATCATCCAGGCCAACCCCGGCGGCGGCTCCGACCTGTCCTCCCGGGCGCTGGCCACCGAGCTCGAGAAGCTCCTCGGCGTCTCCGTGGTGCCGGAGAACATGCCGGGCGCCGCCGGCGCACTGGCGATGGAGTACGTCGGCAACCAGCCGGCAGACGGCTACACGATCGGCTTCGGCCCGGTCGAGATCGCCATGCTCAACACGACCCAGGGCGCCAACGTGCTGCCCGAGAACTACGACCTGCTGGGCCAGATCATGCTTGCGCCGGGGGTTATCTCGGTCGGCGCCGATAGCCCGCACCAGACTCTCGAGGACCTGATCGCCGCCGCGAAGAGCGCACCGCTGACCGTCGCCAACTCCGGCGTCGGGTCGATCTGGGAGGCCGCGGCGCTCGGCGTCGCGAAGCAGACCGGCGCGCAGCTCACC
>JAEYNS010000007.1 GCA_023412435.1 Actinomycetes bacterium
GCGTGGGGCTGGCCGAGGGGGTGGCCGCCGGGGTGGCGGTCTGGGTCGCGGCCGGCGACGCGCTGGCGGTCGGGGAGGCCGAGGCCGTGGCGGCCGGGACGGGGAACTGGGGCTCGGCCCAGGCTGCGGTGAGACCGCCGACGACGGTGAGGCCGATGGCGCCGGTGACTGCCCAGGCGGCGGTGGAGCGGGTGATCTTCATGTCTGGTGTCCTCTCGTGGAGTGGGTACGGACCAATAACACCCCCCGCCGGTGAAGCACCAAGGAGAACTCCATGAGAACCCTCTCACCGCCGTTGCGGCGCGTCCGCGGGGCAGATCGGGGCGCCCGGTAGGCTGACGGAGGCTCGAAGGGAGGGGCGTTGCGCGGTCCGAGGTTGTGGCTGGTGAGGCTCGCGCTGGCGGCCCCCCCGCTGCTGGCGGCGCTCTACGTCGCCGGCACCCAGATCCCGGGTTCGGTGCTGTGGCCGTGGCGGCCCGGCATGATCGACCTCGAGGTGTACCGCCGCACCGGGACCCTGCTGCTGGCCGGGCAGGACTTCTTCAGCGCCGAAGGGCTGCCCTGGATCTACCCGGCCTTCGCCGCGCTGTTCACCGTCCCGTTCGCCGTCGTGCCCTTCGAGGTTGCCGCGGTGGTCTGGCTCGCGCTGTCCGTGGCCGCGCTCGCGGCCGTCCTGCACCGGGTGGGGCTGGCGGGGTGGCGGCTCAGTCTGGCGACCACGGTCTGCGTCCTGTTCGTCGAGCCGGTCGCCGAGACACTGGGTTTCGGCCAGCTGGCGATCTTCCTGGTCGCCGCCGCCGTCCTCGACTCGATGCCCGGGCCGCGCGTCCTGCGCCGCCGGATCGCCCCGGAGGGCTGGCTCACCGGGGTTGCGACGGCGGTCAAGCTCACCCCCGCCGTGGTGGCGGCCTACAACTTCTTCGCCGGACGACGCAAGCCCGGACTGGTCGCCTTCGCGGCCTTTGTGGCGGCGACCGGGCTCGGCTTCCTGCTGTTGCCGGCCGCCTCGCTCCACTACTGGGCCAAGCTGCTCGCCGGCGACACCGGGCTCAACTCCGGCATCGTCTACGCCACCAACCAGTCGGTGCTCGGGGTGTGGAACCGGCTGTTCGGCGAGGCGAGCCGGGGCGGGCTCGTCAGCAGCGCGCTGGTCGTCGTGCTCGGGGTGGTCGCCGCGGTCGTGGTGCACCGGGCGGGCCAGGTGCGGCTGGCGATCTGCCTGGCAGGCATCACCAGCCTGCTCGCCTCCCCGATCTCGTGGTCGCACCACTACGTGTGGATCGTGCCGCTCGGCGTCGTGCTTTGGCAGGCCAGGATGCTGCCCGGGTGGTACCGCTGGTTCGGGCTGGGCTACGTCGCCTGGGGGGTGGTGGCGCCCTTCAAGTGGCTACCGCGCGGCGACGAGGTGGAGCTCAGCTACGCGCTCTGGCAGCAGGTGGTGGTCAACGTCGGGGTGGTGGCGGGCGTCCTGCTGCTCGTGCTCGCGGTGCCGGCTGCCCACAAGCTGCGCAGCGGCACCGCTGTCGTCGGTCTCGCGACTGCCGGCTGACGACCTTCAGGTCGACACGGTGGCTTCCCCTGCGGCCCGGCAGTGCCCGGCCGCACCTGGAACCCTGACTTCTCCCCGAGTCCGTGGTCGTGGAATAGCGCCCGCGGTACAGTAGTTGAGTCTGGTGAACTCAACTTCGGTTCCCTGGTGCTGGAACCGTCCATTGACGAGGAGAAACGCGAAGGAATGGATACTGCGAAGCTGACTGCCAGGTCGCGCGACGCCGTCTCGGCAGCCGTCCGGACCGCGCTGACCAACGGCAACCCGAACGCCGAGCCGGTGCACCTGCTGCACGCCCTGCTGATGGTGCCCGACAACACCGTCGGCCCGCTCCTCGCCTCGGTCGGTGTCGACCCCGCTGTGGTGGACGCCGCCGCCCAGGGTGCGATCCGCAAGCTGCCCAGCGCCCAGGGCGCCTCGGTCAGCCAGCCGGGCATCTCCGGGCCTCTCGCCCGCGTCATGGCCGACGCGGAGACCCGCGCCGAGCAGCTCGGTGACGACTTCGTGGCCACCGAGCACCTGTTGCTCGGGCTGGCCGCGGTCGCCTCGGATGCCCGCAAGATCCTCACCGACCTCGGAGTGCGGGTCGACAGCCTCGCCAAGGCCTTCGCCGACAGCCGGGGCGGCAAGCGCGTCACCTCCGCCGAGTCCGAGGGCGGTGAGTCGGCGCTGGCGAAGTACTCGGTCGACCTCACCGAGCGCGCCCGCGACGGCAGGCTCGACCCGGTGATCGGCCGCGACGCCGAGATCCGCCGGGTGGTGCAGGTGCTCGCCCGGCGCACCAAGAACAATCCCGTCCTGATCGGCGAGCCCGGCGTCGGCAAGACCGCCGTCGTCGAGGGACTCGCCCAGCGGGTGGTGGCCGGGGACGTGCCCGACTCCCTGAAGGGACGCCGGGTGGTCTCCCTCGACCTGGCCTCGATGGTCGCGGGCGCGAAGTACCGCGGCGAGTTCGAGGAGCGGCTGAAGGCCGTCCTGAACGAGATCCGCGATGCCGAGGGCAGGATCATCACCTTCATCGACGAACTGCACACCGTGGTGGGAGCCGGCGCCACCGGCGACTCGTCCATGGACGCCGGCAACATGCTCAAGCCGATGCTGGCCCGCGGCGAGCTGCGGATGATCGGCGCCACCACGCTGGACGAGTACCGCGAGCGGATCGAGAAGGATCCCGCCCTGGAGCGCCGCTTCCAGCAGGTCTTCGTCGGCGAGCCCAGCGTCGAGGACACCATCGCGATCCTGCGCGGGCTGCGGCAGCGCTACGAGGCGCACCACAAGGTGACGATCACCGACGGCGCGCTGGTCGCCGCAGCGAGCCTCTCCAACCGCTACATCACCTCGCGGCAACTCCCCGACAAGGCCATCGACCTGGTCGACGAGTCGGCTTCGCGGCTGCGGATGGAGATCGACTCCTCGCCGGAGGAGATCGACCAGCTGCGCCGCGACATCGACCGGATGACCATGCAGGCCTTCGCCCTGGAGAAGGAGGAGGACCCCGCCTCCCGCGACCGCTACGAGCGGCTGACCGCCGCCCTGGCCGACGCCAAGGAGGAGCTCCGCGCGCTGGAGAGCAGGTGGGAGGCCGAGAAGTCGGGCCTGAACCGGGTCGGCGAGGTGAAGGAGGAGATCGACCGGCTGCGCAACGAGGCCGAGCGTGCCCAGCGCGACGGCGACCTGACCCGGGCCTCCGAGATCCTGTACGGCCAGATCCCCGCGCTCGAGGCCGAACTCGAGGCGGCGACGGAGGCCGAGAAGCACACCCAGCCGATGGTCAGCGAAGAGGTCTCCGCCGCCGACATCGCCGAGGTGGTGGCCAGCTGGACGGGGATCCCGGTCGGCAAGCTGCTGCAGGGCGAGAGCGAGAAGCTGCTGGCGATGGAGGACGAACTGGGCCGGCGGCTGATCGGGCAGCGGCAGGCGGTTCAGGCGGTCTCCGACGCCGTCCGGCGCTCCCGGGCCGGCATCTCCGATCCGAACCGACCCACCGGCTCGTTCCTGTTCCTCGGTCCGACAGGGGTCGGCAAGACCGAACTCGCCAAGGCCCTGGCGGAGTTCCTGTTCGACGACGAGCGGGCGATGGTCCGCATCGACATGAGCGAGTATGGCGAGAAGCACACCGTCTCGCGGCTGGTCGGCGCCCCGCCCGGCTACATCGGCTACGAGGAGGGCGGCCAGCTCACCGAGGCGGTCCGCCGCCGTCCGTATTCCGTCGTGCTGCTGGACGAGGTCGAGAAGGCGCACCCCGAGGTCTTCAACATCTTGCTGCAGGTGCTCGACGACGGACGGCTCACCGACGGCCAGGGCCGCACCGTCGACTTCCGCAACGTCATCCTGATCATGACCAGCAACCTCGGCTCGCAGTTCCTCGCCGACCCGGCCCTCGATCCCGAGACCAAGAGCAAGGCAGTCATGGGCGTGGTGCGGCAGGCCTTCAAGCCCGAGTTCCTCAACCGCCTGGACGAGACCGTGATGTTCGAGCCGTTGGGCACCGCCGAACTCTCCCGGATCGTCGACATCCAGCTCGCCCGGCTGAACGCGCGGCTTTCCGAACGCCGGATCAGCGTCGAGGTCAGCCAGGCCGGCAAGGACTGGCTCGCTCTCACCGGCTTCGACCCGGTCTACGGCGCCCGTCCGCTGAAGCGACTGGTGCAGACCACCATCGAGGACGGGTTGGCGCGCCGGGTCCTGGCCGGCGAGGTGACCGACGGCGACCTGGTGGTGTTCGACGTGAACGCCGACGCCTCAGGGCTGGAAGTGGTCAGCGGCGCCCGGGTCGGCTGAGCCGCGACGAAGGCGAAAAGGCGGGGCCCCGGGAAGTATGAGTTCCCGGGGCCCCTGTCGACACGACGCGATGAGTCGCATCTCGCCGCGAGTGACCGTCGAAGCCACCGACCGCATCACCGGCCGGCTCCGCTGGACCGAAATCCACCGGCAAGCCCGACATCCTTCTCTCGACTCCAGACCGCCGAAGCGATCCGGTGGCCCATTTCTAGTGGCACCCCGGCGCGGCGCGCAAGACCCTTTCCACGGGAATTCCGGCGAGTTCGGGAGCGCCCGGCGTGTCGTCGGCGTGTCGTGTGACGGGTGGGACACGACGGCCTCCCCAGTGCCGGCCAGAGCCTCGGGAGGCGCCCCCGGATGACCGGCTGCCGGGCGCGGCCGGGGCCGGACGGGGCCCGGTCGTACCCTTGCTGCACCAGCGGCGCAGCGCGCCCCCGGCCCGCGAAAGGACGACAATGACCCGGCCCGTACCCCGCGTCGCCGCCGTCGCCGCAACCGCGGCCCTCGCCTTCGCGCTGGCCGGTTGTGCGGGCGCCCCCGCCGCCACCTCCGCGGCCCCCACCAGCCCTGCCGCGACGCCGTCCGCCGAGGTCGACGTCAAGACGCTCACGGTGACCCCCGGCACCCTCACGATCGGCACCGGCGGCCCGGCGTACTCGCCCTGGGTGGAGAACGACGATCCGTCCAGCGGCGAGGGCTTCGAGGCGGCGGTCGCCTACGCAGTCGCCGAGCACCTGGGCTTCGCCGCCGCGGAGGTCACCTGGGTACGCACCACCTTCGACGAGGCGATCGCGCCCGGCCCGAAGGCCTGGGACGTCAACCTGCAGCAGTTCTCGATCACCGAGGAGCGCAAGCAGGCCGTCGACTTCTCCAGCCCGTACTACACGACCGCGCAGGCGGTGCTGACCACGAAGTCGTCCCCGCTCGCCGCCGCGACCAGCATCGCCGACCTCAAGGGGGGCAAGATCGGCGCGATGGTCGGCACGACGAGCCTGCGGGCGCTGACCGACCAGATCGCACCGACCGTGGAGCCCAGCGTCTTCAACACCAACGAGGACACCGCGCAGGCGCTGAAGAACCGCCAGGTGGAGGCGATCATCGTCGACCTGCCGACGGCGCTGTACCTGGCGGCGGTCGAGATCGAGGACGGCGTCATCGTCGGCCAGCTCGCCGACGCCTCCGGCGGCGACCAGTTCGGGTTCGTCCTGCCGAAGGGCTCCGAGCTCACCGCGCCCGTGTCGGCCGCGGTCGACGCGCTGGCAGCGGACGGGACGCTCGCGGCGCTGGAACAGGAGTGGCTCTCGGAGTCGATCTCCGTTCCCGTGCTGCAGTGACCCCCGGTGGCCACGGACCCTGCTGACGCCCCGGAGCCGGTCAGCGAGCTGGAGCTCGGCAGGCGCACCTTCCGCCGCCGGCAGACGGCACGGTCGATCGGCATCAGCCTGCTGTCCACGACGGTGTTCGCCGTGGTCATCGCCGTCGTCCTGATGAACTCGCCCGGGTGGAAGGTCACCAGGGACACCTTCTTCCACCCCGACTACTTCTGGCAGGCCCTGCCGAAGGTCGCCGACGGACTGCTGCTGAACATGCGGGTGCTCGCCGTCGCCGTGGTCGGGGTGGCGGTGGTGGCCGTGGTGCTGGCAGCGCTGCGCAGCCTGAAGGGCCCGGTCTTCTTCCCGCTGCGTGTGCTGGCGGCCGCCTACACCGACCTGTTCCGCGGGATGCCGTTCCTGATCGTGCTGTACCTGATCGGGTTCGGGATTCCGGCCCTCGGCTTCTCTGACCGGATCATCCCGGTCACCCTGCTCGGCACCATCGCCCTGGTGCTCACGTACTCGTCGTACGTGGCCGAGGTGTTGCGGGCGGGGATCGAGGCGGTGCACCCCTCCCAGCGGCTGGCAGCCCGCTCCCTGGGCCTGAGCCACTACTCCAGCCTGCGGCTGGTGGTGCTGCCGCAGGCCGTCCGCAAGGTGACGCCGGCGCTGATGAACGACTTCGTCTCGATGCAGAAGGACGTCGGCCTGATCTCGGTGCTGGGAGCGGTCGACGCCGTCCGCGCCGCCCAGATCCAGGTCGCGCAGAGCTACAACTACACGCCCTACGTCGTGGCGGGTCTGCTGTTCGTCGCCTTCAGTTGGCCGTTCATCCGGCTCACCGACTGGCTGGCCGCCCGCCAGCAGCGGCGCGAGCAGATCGGCGGGCTGGTGTGAGCGGGCCCGTCCTGCAGTTGCGGGGAATCAGGAAGTCCTTCGGCACCAACCGGGTGCTGCGGGGGATCGACCTCGACCTCGGCCGGCACGAGGTGGTGGCGCTGATCGGCGCCAGCGGGTCGGGCAAGTCGACCCTGCTGAAGACCGTCAACCTGCTGGAGCAGATCGACGACGGCCAGATCCTGCTGGCCGGCCGGGACATCTCCGATCCCCGGGTGGACGCCGACGACGTGCGCGCCCGGATCGGCGTGGTCTTCCAGCACTACAACCTGTTCCCCCACCTGACCGTGCTGGACAACGTCACGCTGGCGCTGCGGAAGGTGCACCGGGTGGCCAGGGTGGAGAGCGAGCGGCGCGGGATGGCGCTGCTGGAGCGGATCGGCCTGGCCGGGCAGTCCCGTGCCTACCCGGACCGGCTCTCCGGCGGCCAGCAGCAGCGGGTGGCGATCGCCAGGGCGGTGGCCACCGACCCCGACCTCCTGCTGCTCGACGAGATCACCTCGGCGCTCGACCCCCAACTGGTGGGAGAGGTGCTCGATCTGGTCGCCGAACTCAAGGTCGCCGGGTCGACCATCCTGATGGCCACCCACGAGATCGGGTTCGCCCGCCGGGTCGCCGACCGGGTGGTCTTCCTGTGCGACGGGCTGGTCTGTGAGCAGGGGCCGCCGGCCCAGGTGCTCGAGGACCCGCAGCAGTCGCAGACCAGGGAGTTCCTCCGCCGCGTCCTGCGCTGACCGCGTCCGCACCATCGGGTCACAGCGCCGTGGCTGCACGGACGCCGGCGGGTGACCCGTCGGACCGCGTGCGGGGGACCGAACTCCCGCTCCCGACCGGCCGCGCGCCAGGGCCGGCGGGGCCGGTCGCTACGCTGCAGGCATGCCATCGGGGCGCCACCGCTCGCGGGACGAGGCCAGCTACCGGACCCGGCGCGTCCACGACGTCGAGTACCACACCAGCCGCACCGGGTTCGGGGACGCCTCGCTGGTCGCCTACCGGTTCCCGTGCCGGGTGGCGAGAAAGACCACCCCCGACTTCGTCCTGCTCCACGGGATCGGGGTGTCCGCCCGGTCCTACGGTCCGACGGCGGCGGCGCTGGCCACCCATGGCGACGTCCACCTGCTCGACCTGGCCGGCTACGGACGCTCCCCGCGTCCCGACCGTGACCTCGGGATCGCCGACCACGCCGCCCTCGTGGCCCGGTACCTGGACGACCGGACGCTCGATCACCCGGTTGTGGTCGGCCACTCGATGGGGACCCAGGTCGCCGCGCAGCTGTGCGCCGACTTCCCCGAGCTGAGCGACCACCTGGTGCTGATCGGCCCGGTCGTGGTGCCGGACGCCCGGACGCTCCTGAAGCTTGCCGGACTCCTGCTCCGCGACGGACTGCGGGAGCCTCCGGCGGTCACCGTGCTGGCGATCCACGACTACCTGTTCCGGGCCGGGGTGCCGTACATGGCCGAGCAGCTGCCCCACCTGCTCGGCGCCGACCTCGAGGCGGGCGCCGAGCGGGTCGCCGCGCGGACCCTCGTCCTGTGCGGCAGGGACGACCCGATCGTCCCTGTGGAGTGGGCGATCCAGCTCACCTCGAGGTTCCGGCATGGCTGGTTCGCCACCGTGCCGGGCCCGCACGCCAGCATGTTCGCCGCCCCCGAGCTCATCGCAGGGCTCCTCACCGACCATGCCCGGCGCTGACCGTCCGTCCACCCCGGCGCGGCTGGCCGACAGTGCCCGCCGGGCCCTGGCCCGGGGCTGGTACTGGGGCGCTGACTATCGTTACGCGATGCGCGCGCAGGGCCGCGGCTTCCTCACCCGGCAGGTGCCGGACGCCTACGCCCGCGGCGACCTGCCCCCCGTCGTCCTGATCGCCGGGGTGCTCGAGCCGTGGCCGCTGCTGCGTCCGGCGGCCGACCGGCTGAACGCCGTGGGCCATCCCGTCCACGTCATCCCGGAACTGGCGTACAACGTGATCACGGTCGCCGAGGCATCCGAGTTGGCTCTGGGGGTCGTGGCCGCGCGTGGGTTGCGGGACGTCATCCTCGTGGCCCACAGCAAGGGCGGCCTGGTCGGCAAGCACATGCTCGCAGCGGACGCCGAGCGGCGGATCCGCCACCTGATCGCCCTCGCGACGCCGTTCGGCGGCTCGACCCTCGCCCGGCTGATCCCCTCGCCGACGATCCGTGCGCTGCGTCCGGACGACGCGACGATCGTGGACCTCGCCTCCCGCCGTGAACTCAACGCACGCATCACGTCGATCTATCCCGCCTTCGACCCGCACATCCCTGGCGGGTCCCGTCTGGAGGGCGCCACCAACGTGGAGGTCGCGGCGATGGGTCACTTCCGCGTGCTCAGCGACCCCGAGGTGCTCGACGCGGTGGTCGAGGCGGCCGCCAGGTGAATCAGCGGAGAATCTCGCGGATCTCTCCGAATGAGCCAGATGGTTTCCCAGTGGGAGTCCGAGGTCGTCGCTAGCATCCATCCCAGGACGAGCAGCGGCGGGACTGCCACAGAGACACCCGGGTGGGGCATGGGCGACATGCAGTGGGACGGCTCGAGTTGGGTGCCCGTCGCGGCGGCGTCCGTCAGTGTCGACAGCATCCGCCAGTTGGACTGGCGCCAGTTCGTTCATCTCGTGGCAGAGGGCTACCGACGAGCCCGCCACGAGGTGATCGTCACGGGCGACCGCTCGGATGACGGTGTCGATCTTGTGGTGTCCCGCGCAGGCGGCAGATGGTTCGTCCAATGCAAGCATTGGCGTGCCTATCGGGTCGACCGGGCGGTCGTGCGTGCGCTGTACGGGCGCGTGGCTGCCCATGGCGCGACCGGCGGTGTCCTGCTGACCTGTGGTGTGGTGGACGCCGAGACCCAGGAGTTCGCAGACCGGGTGGGGGTGCAGTTGGTGGGTGCCAGCGCCATCAATGACCTCATCGTGGATGGAAAGCTGCCGGCGGCACCGGGGCGGCGGGCAAGGTCAGTCAAGGCCACCCCCGTGAATGACCCCTCCGTGGGGTACGCGCCGGCTCGTGTCGCGTCGTACGCGTCCCAGCACGAGGCGTGCAGTTCGCACCTCCGAGAACGTTCGCGCCCGCGGCGGAGGGGCCTCGTCGTAGGAGCCATCCTCC
>JAEYNS010000210.1 GCA_023412435.1 Actinomycetes bacterium
GGTGAGCCGACGCAGCGCGCTCAGGCTGGCAGCCAGCCCGTGGCCGCCGCCGAGCGCGGCCACGGCGGGGCGCCGGGCGATCCGCGGGCTCATTCCAGCCCCAGGTCACGATGCAGGACGTTCACGTCGAGGCCGTCGGCGCGCAGGCGCGCGGCCAGCTCCATGCTGAGCGCGGTGCTGCGGTGCTTGCCTCCGGTGCAGCCCAGCGCGACAGTGACGTGCCGCTTGCCCTCCCGCCGATAGCCGGGAGCGGTCACGGCAATCAGCCGCTGAGCGGCGTCGAGGAAGCCGGGGGTGGCCGGCTGGGACAACACGTACGCACTGACCTCGCCGGTGAGCCCCGTCTGCTCGCGCAGTTCGGGGACCCAGAACGGGTTGGGCAGGAACCGCACATCGAGCACGACGTCGGCATCCACCGGAACACCGTTCTTGAAGCCGAAGGACATCACGGTGAACTGCAGCGGGGCGGTCCGGTCCCCGATCAGCTCGCTGACCCGCCGCGCGAGTTGGCGAACGTTGAGGTCGGTGGTGTCGATCACGATGTCGGCCCTGGCCCGCAGCTCGGCCAGGCTGGCGCGTTCCCTGCGGATCCCGTCCAGCAGCCGGTCGCCGCCCTGCAGGGGCAGTGGACGGCGCACCGACTCCTGCCGCCGGACGATCGCCTCGTCGGTTGCCTCGAGGAACAGGATGCGCGGCGCCACCCCGGCGCTCTGCAGTTCTGCGAAGGCGAGCGGCAGCCGCTCGAAGGCTGCCCCGGTGCGCACGTCCACCACCACGGCGACTTTCCGTGCGCCCCGCTCGCGCACCACCCGCAGCAGGTCGGAGAGCAGCTCCGGCGGAAGGTTGTCCACGACGTACCAGGAGTGGTCTTCGAGGGTGTGGGCGGCGGTTCGCCGACCCGCCCCCGACATACCCGTGATGAGCAGGAACTCCACGAGGTCGCCGGCCTGGTCCATGGGGCCATTATGGTGCCGCCGCGCGGCCGGGGAGGCCCGCCGGGTCGGACCGCCCCGCTGGCTACTGCAGGATCTCTCCTGCTGGCTACTGCAGGATCTCGCCGGTGGCGGTGTTGACCGCCTCAGGCCGTGGTGCTGCCAGTACCGCCTCGTGGATCGCCTGCGCGGTGCGGGGCCCGATGCCCGGCACGACGGCGATCTCCTCGACTGTCGCCGCCCGCAGCTTCTTCAGCGAGCCGAAGTGCCGCAGCAGCGCCTTGCGACGGATCTCGCCGAGCCCGGGAACGACGTCCAGGACGGACTCGACCATCGAGGCCGAGCGGCGACCGCGGTGGTGGCTGATGGCGAACCGGTGCGCCTCGTCCCTGATCCGCTGCAGCAGGTAGAGCCCCTCACTGGTGCGCGGCAGGATCACCGGGTACTCCTCGCCCGGCAGCCATACCTCCTCCATCCGCTTCGCCAGCCCCGCCAGCGGCACCTCGGGCAGGCCGAGTTCGGCAAGGGCCTGGCGCGCGGCGGCCACCTGCGGGGCGCCGCCGTCCACCACCACCAGCCCGGGGGCGTAGGCGAACCGGCGAGGCGCGCCGGTGGTGGGGTCGACCAGCAGCGGGCCCCTGTCCTCACTGCCGGGAGTTGCCTGCTCGTCGCGGAGCCGGGAGAACCGCCGGCTGATCACCTCGTGCATCGCCGCCACATCGTTGGAGCCCTCGACGGAACGGATGATGAACCGCCGGTAGTCCCTCTTGCGCGGCAAGCCGTCCTCGAAGACGACCATCGAGGCCACCACCTCGGTGCCCTGCAGGTGCGAGACGTCGAAGCACTCGATCCGCAGCGGCGCCTCCGCCAGGCCGAGCGCCTGCTGGATCTCCTCCAGGGCCCGGTTGCGCGTGGAGAGGTCGCTGGCGCGGCGGGTCTTGTGCTGAACCAACGCCTCGGACGCGTTGCGTGCGACGGTCTCGAGCAGCGCCAGCTTGGGGCCGCGGCGCGGCACCCGGATCCGTACCCGCGAGCCCCGCTGGTCGGTGAGAAGCTCCGCCAGCACTCCCCCGCTGGCCGGCTCCACAGGGACGAGGACCTCCGGCGGGATCGCCGAGGCGACCTCCGACTCCTCCACCGCTTCGCCGTAGTGGTACAGCAGGAAGGACTCGACGAGTTCTGCGGTACCGGCGTCGTCGGTGCGGTCCGCCACCCAGCCACGCTGGCCGCGCACCCGTCCCGCCCGGACGTGGAAGATCTGGACCGCCACCTCGAGCGGGTCCTCCGCCAGCGCGATGACGTCCGCGTCGGTACCGTCGGCCAGCACTATCGCGTTCTTCTCGGTGGCGCTGGTGAGCGCCACCAGCCGGTCCCGCAGCACCGCGGCCTTCTCGTACTCCATGGCGGCCGCTGCCTGCTGCATCTGGTGCTGCACCCGACGGGTCAGCGCTGCGGTCTTTCCGGCCAGGAAGTCGCAGACGTCCTGGACGAGGTCGCGGTGGTCGTCGGCGTCGATGCGTCCGACGCAGGGCGCCGCGCACTTGCCGATGTAGCCGAGCAGGCAGGGCCTGCCGCTCGCCCTCGCGCTGGTGAAGACACCGTTGGTGCAGGACCGCATCGGGAACACGCTGAGCAGGGTGTCGATGGTGTCGCGGATCGCCCAGGCCTGGGCGTAGGGGCCGAAGTAGCGGGTGCCCTTGCGCTTGGCGCCGCGGCCGACGAACACCCGGGGGAACTCCTCCGACCAGGTCACTGCCACCCAGGGGTAGGACTTGTCGTCGCGGTACTTGACGTTGAACCGCGGGTCGAACTGCTTGATCCAGGTGTACTCCAGCTGGAGCGCCTCGAGTTCGTTGCGGACCACCGTCCACTCGACCTTGGCCGCGGTGCGGACCATGGTCTGGGTGCGGAAGTGCAGCGAGGCGGGATCGGCGAAGTAGGACGTCAGCCGCTGCCGCAGGTTCACGGCCTTGCCGACGTAGATCACCCGGCCCTGGGCGTCGCTGAACCGGTACACCCCGGGCTCGGTCGGGATGGAGCCCGTCTTCGGCCGGTAGCTCGCCGGATCGGCCATCGCCCTCCTCCTCGTGTCCGTCGATTCAGCATAGGTGGCGCCCCTGACCTGTTGGCCGCAAACCCGGTGCCGCAGCCGTCTCGACGCACAGGCCCCCCACAGCCGGGTACTTGAAAGGCCAACTAGGCTGCTGGCCAACGAGCGAGGAGACCAGATGACCGATCTCAGCCAGCCGCCCATCGCGTCCCGCCGCGCCGTGCTCGCCGGCGCCGGCGCGGGAGCCCTCGCCCTGTGCCTGGG